>NZ_CBFHNB010000121.1:0-1310 GCF_965657105.1 Puniceispirillum sp. (SeqCode) | reverse complement strand
TGTGTGTAAATTAATACTCACAGTCGGCTTAGTCCAATGTTTAGTTTGTCATTTTTTTACCTATAGACCATTGCCGATCAGAATATAACGATAGGTGATGGACTATGGTGAATGGGCAAGCCAATCACAAAAAGAGTGAAATAATACTCAAGTCAGAGTGCCCAGCATGAGTGGCAATCTGAATGTTGTGAATCGCACTTTATTCACTGGCGATAATTTGGACATTATGCGTGGCATGAATTCCGATTGTGTCGATTTGATCTATCTTGATCCGCCGTTTAATTCAAACCAGACATATGCCGCGCCAATCGGATCAAAAGCGGCTGGTGCCGCATTTAAAGATACATGGACATTGGATGATGTCGATCTGGCCTGGCATGGGCAAATTGCCGAAGACCATCCAGAGCTTTACGCAATTATTGATGCGGCTGGTGTCTGTCACGGCAAGTCGATGAAAGCCTATCTTATCATGATGGGGGTGCGGCTACTGGAAATGCGGCGTATTTTAAAGGATACGGGAAGCATTTATCTGCATTGTGACCCGACAGCCAGCCATTATCTGAAAATGGTGATGGATGCGGTATTTGGGAAAGAAAATTTTAAAAACCATGTTATTTGGTCTTATCGGCGGTGGCCTGCAAAAAGCCGAAAATGGCAGACAATGCATGATGACTTACTTTTTTATGCATCTGAAAATGAAAATATTTGGAACCAGCAATTTGAATCCCTAGCTACATCTACGCTGAAGGCAGATGGTGGGAAAAAAATTCTGAATGTTGTTGATCCCAAGACAGGAAAAAGGGTGAGGGGTCAAAAAACAGGCCAAGACTCACCTGGGGCGCCGATGCGGGACGTTTGGGAACTTAGTCTTTTAGCCCCAACATCTAAAGAGCGTCTTGGCTATCCCACGCAAAAGCCTCTGAAACTTTTGGATCGCATAATTAGTGCCTCAAGCAATATTGGCGATGTGGTGTTTGACCCATTCTGTGGTTGTGCCACGGCCTGTGTTGCCGCCGAGCACCTGCAACGGGAATGGATAGGCATTGATTTATCTGAAAAAGCGGCTGATCTGGTCAGGGACAGATTATCAGACGCATCTGGCATTTTTGGTAGCATCACGCACCGTTATGATATTCCAGTGCGTACCGATATAAAGCCGATCAAGCATTATACCAATTACAAGCACGAACTTTATGGTCAACAGGAAGGTGTGTGCAATGGATGCAACGTGCATTTCCCGTTCCGGAATTTGACTGTCGATCATATCATCCCGCAGTCAAAAGGTGGGCAAGGGAATGTAGATAATTTGC
>NZ_CBFHNB010000120.1:0-1831 GCF_965657105.1 Puniceispirillum sp. (SeqCode) | reverse complement strand
AGCTCAGCAGACGCAAAAGATTGGCAATATGACTTCTTGATTTACCAATCAATTCAGACAGTTGCTCTTGTTTATATTTATGCTTTGTTATCAGATTCTGATATCCCAACGCTTCTTCAATGACTGTCAGATCAGTGCGTTGCACATTTTCGATCAACGCCAGCTCATAGGCCTCAACATCGCTGATATCACGTAAGATCGCGGGCACCGTATGTAATTGTGCCAATTGTGCCGCTCGCCAGCGTCGTTCACCAGCAATCAGTTGATAACGTTGCGGATTATCCGCACTTTGCCGCAAAAGAACCGGTTGCATTATGCCTTTCTGGCGGATTGATTCGGCCAGTTCAGCCAAAGCGGTTTTGTCAAATTTCAAACGCGGTTGCCACGGGCCCGAATTGATCCATTCAACCGGAATATCAATAACACCAGCTGTTATATTTCCAGCCGCACCAGCCGCAATACCCACTTTTGTCGCCTTGGCGTCAGCCGATAATGACGCTGCCACCATTTCGGTCTGTGTGGCCACGCCTGAAGCTGTAATCGCATTCGATGTTGCCGCGGCAATGCCGACATCACCTAACAATGATGACAGCCCGCGCCCCAAACCGCGCCCCAGACCACGCGCCGGATGTTTAGGAATTGTGTTTTGTGGCGCTGCTTTTGCAACGGGTTTTTTTCTAGCGCTTTTAACGGCAGCTTTCTTTGACGGCGTCTTGGCCATTAGGCAGCATCCTTTTCTTGCGTCAGCAGTTCGGCGGCCAGCGCGGCATAGGCCTGTGCCCCGACACATTTCAGATCATACATCAAAACAGGCTGTCCGAATGATGGCGCTTCGGACACACGCACATTTCGCGGTATTACCGTGTTATAAACGACGGTGCCCAGATACGCGCGCACATCATTTTCCACCGATTCGGATAATTTATTGCGGCTATCGAACATCGTCAATACAACCCCCTGCATCTCCAGCCTTGGATTAATGCCACCTCGCACTGCATCAATCGTGCGCATGAGCTGGCTTAACCCTTCAAGCGCATAAAATTCGCATTGCAACGGAATCAGAACTGACGCCGCCGCGCATAAGGCATTCACCGTCAGCAAGCCAAGCGACGGGGGGCAGTCAATGATCACATAATCATAGTCATAAGCTACCATGGCAATCGCATCGGCAAGGCGGTATTCACGCCGCTCGACATCGATCAGCTCAATTTCAGCGGCTGATAAATCAACCACAGCCGGAATTATATCAAGTCGCGGCACAATCGTGCCCTGAATAGCGGCACGCGCTGGCGTCTGTCCAATCACCACATGATAGCTATTATGTTCGCGCTGCCCCGGATCAATACCAAAACCAGTGCTGGCATTACCTTGCGGATCGAAATCAACCAACAACACTTTACGGCCACAGGCGGCCAACGCAGTTGCCAGATTGACCGATGTTGTCGTTTTGCCAACGCCGCCTTTTTGATTTGCTACCGCAATGATGCGTGCTTCACTATTCATTCAATGCCCCAACATAACGATAATAATTTAAATCATTTATCTAAAGTCTAATGATCTTGGGTTAACTGTAAAACCATACCTTCAGGATCAGTCAGGCTTGGATAAGTAACCGCCGCCATGATGGGATAATCTGGCATTTCGGTCAATTCTTCTTCGACATTCCGGCCTTTAAGAAGCAGTAAAACCGTATCTGGTGCCATATGCGGTGCCAGCAACGTGATGGCTTTGCCTAGCGGCGCAAAAGCTCGCGATGTTATCACATCTGGTGCCATTGCTGGCAGGCTTTCGATGCGTTCATTATGAACTATGGCTGATAATTCTAATTCTC
>NZ_CBFHNB010000119.1:0-1918 GCF_965657105.1 Puniceispirillum sp. (SeqCode) | reverse complement strand
GGTGTTGACCTGTGTAACGGGTGTGTCGGGTGGTGGTAAATCTACATTAGTTCTTGAAACGCTCTGGAAATCACTTGCGCGGCGCTTGCACAAAGCCCGAGAAATGCCTGCTCCACATAAAACAATCATAGGTGCCGACTATCTGGATAAGGTTGTTGATATTGATCAGTCCCCTATTGGCCGGACGCCACGTTCGAATCCAGCAACATATACTGGTGCCTTTACACCAATCCGTGAATGGTTTGCGGGATTACCAGAAGCTAAAGTTCGAGGTTATGCGCCTGGCCGCTTTTCTTTCAATGTCAAGGGTGGCCGTTGTGAGGCTTGTCAGGGCGACGGACTTATCAAGATCGAAATGCATTTTCTGCCTGATGTTTATGTCACCTGTGATAGCTGCAAAGGCCGAAGATATAATCGTGAAACACTGGAAATATCATGGCGTGGCAAATCTATAGCTGATGTTCTTGATATGACGGTTGAAGAAGGTGTTGAGTATTTTAAAGCCGTGCCAGCTATACGGGAAAAGCTTGAAACGATGTTACGTGTGGGGTTGGGCTATGTCCGGATTGGACAGCAAGCGACCACCTTGTCCGGCGGTGAAGCGCAGCGCGTAAAGCTTTCAAAGGAATTGTCGCGTCGTGCCACGGGACGAACAATCTATATTCTTGATGAGCCTACAACGGGACTTCATTTCCATGACATTGCCAAGCTATTGGACGTCTTGCAGGAACTTGTTGATCAAGGCAATACAGTGATTGTTATCGAGCATAATATGGATGTTATAAAGACTGCCGACTGGGTGATTGATCTTGGCCCTGAAGGCGGAGATGGCGGCGGTCTTGTTGTTGCCGAAGGCACACCAGAGGATGTTGCAAAAGTCAAAGGATCGCATACTGGGCATTATCTAAGCCGTATTTTTGATCCGTCAAAGACATAAAATTTAAGGATGTGAACTATGCAAGATGATGACGGCGCCATTCATGTAATTGGCGGTGGGCTTGCTGGAAGCGAGGCAGCCTTTCAAATTGCCAAACAGAATATTCCTGTTGTTTTGCATGAAATGCGGCCAAAACGCACGACTGATGCACATCATACAGACGGCTTAGCAGAGTTAGTTTGCTCTAACTCTTTTCGCTCGGATGATGCAACGGCGAATGCTGTTGGGGTTTTGCATGAAGAAATGCGGATCCTGAATTCGGTGATATTACGTGAGGCCGATAAGAATAAAGTACCAGCTGGTGGTGCTTTGGCCGTTGATAGAGATGGATTTTCTCAGGCTGTTGAAGCAGCTTTAACCGCCGACCCCCTAATCACAATCGAACGTGAAGAAGTTAATGATATACCTGATAGCTGGAAACAGGTTATTATTGCAACCGGCCCCCTCACCTCACCTTCTCTGGCTGACATGATTCGCAAATGGGGTGGTGAAGATGATCTGGCCTTTTTTGACGCGATTGCACCAATAGCGCATTTTGACAGTATCAATATGGATGTGGCGTGGTTCCAGTCGCGGTATGACAAATCCACCGATGGCGGTGATGGGAAAGATTATATCAACTGCCCGCTGACAAAATCGCAATATGAAGATTTTATCGATGCGCTGATTGATGGCGAAAAAATGTCATTCAAGGAATGGGAAGAAAACACCCCCTATTTTGAGGGATGTATGCCGATTGAAGTGATGGCATCACGTGGTCGTGAAACGCTTCGTTTCGGCCCTATGAAGCCAGTTGGGTTGACCAATGCGCATGATGGGTCACGACCCCATGCGGTCATTCAGCTTCGTCAGGATAATGCGCTTGGCACGCTATATAATATGGTTGGCTTTCAAACTAAATTGAAACATGCAGAACAGATACGTGTTTTCCAAACCATTCCGGGTCTTGAAGATGCGCAATTTGCCCGCCTTGGTGGTTTG
>NZ_CBFHNB010000118.1:0-2017 GCF_965657105.1 Puniceispirillum sp. (SeqCode) | reverse complement strand
CGCCACTATGGATTCACGCCAGCTGACATTACCTTTTTCATCCAGTTTGAAAGCCAGATCAGCCGATCCGGTAAAGGCACGGACACGGCGCTCAATTTCATCGGGAAGTCCCCGGCGGGCGGCGGCCAGAATCGTTGCCTTTTCTTCACCCTCGGACAAGGTAGGCATGAAGACAAACCCGTCCAACTGCCCTACATTTTCACCTTCGACAAGAACCGTACCGTCGGCCTTAACTGATGCCATCAAATTCTTAGTTTCCTTTAGTCTTCTACTCAAATGGGCCGCGCGTTTATCAACAAATCTCTCAGATAATCTTATGTGCAGACTATCAGATAGGCGATCCTCAATTTTACGTGCACGATCCTGCCATTCTGCAGGGTCATCTGTCCAGTCAGAACGATGCGTAATGTATGTCCAGGTGCGAATATAAGCAAGTCGCGTCATCAAAGTGTCGATATCACCATCAAGACGATCAAGCTGAGTCATCGCTTTGGCCACCATATCGACGCCAAGCACGCCATCTTCAACCAGCGCCAGATAGATCGAGGCCAGCATTTCATAATGATTTTCATTCAGGCTCTGGCGAAAGTCAGGGACACAGGCAACCTCCCATAACAGGCGCACCTGGTGCGCACCCGATACAGCGTCTTTAATTTCAGGTCGTCTAGCTAGTGCCATCAATGCCTGATGATCAAGCGCATCGCCCTTGCGGAACAAAAACGGCAATGGCGGCGGTGCTTCGAGTGAGCCAAGCAACATATCAACCGATGTGAAATTGAGATCGCGACTTCGCCAGTAAAAGGCACGCAAAGGCGGAAAACGGTGTTGTTCAATCGCCTCGATCAATTCAGGTTCCAGCGCATGACATCCGTCGGTGACGCCAAATGTGCCATCATTGATATGCCGTCCAGCACGGCCAGCGATCTGTGCCATTTCCGAGGCAGTTAGTTTGCGCATCTTGCGGCCATCATATTTAACATCAGCCGCCAGCGAGACATGCGCAAGGTCAAGATTGAGCCCCATGCCAATAGCATCAGTCGCGACTAGAAAATCAACTTCGCCATTCTGGTATAATTCGACCTGTGCATTGCGCGTCCGCGGGCTAAGACGCCCCATGACAACGGCCGCACCGCCGCGCTGACGCCGGATAAATTCAGCAATCTGATAGACATCGGCTGCCGAAAAGGCCACCACCGCCGCGCGTCGTGGCAAACGGGTGAGTTTTTTGGGACCACTATAGGATAATTGCGACATGCGCTGACGGTAATCAATCTTGGCAGCAGGCAATAACTGCCGCAATAACGGGGCTGCCGTTTCCGCGCCCATGAACATCGTTTCAAACAGACCGCGCGCATGAATGATCCGGTCCGTAAAGACATGCCCACGTTCGCGGTCGCCAGCAAGCTGTATTTCGTCAACACCCACAAATTCGAAACGCCGGTCAGGCAAATCCTCCGTCCCATCGCCAAGTGCCGACAAAGTCAGGGATTCTGGCATTGATTCAACGGTCGCGCAGATATAACGCGCTGATGCCGGAATGATACGTTCTTCGCCTGTTATAAGCCCGACTTTGGCCGCGCCAAGCCGCGCCACCAAACGGTCATAATTTTCACGCGCCAAAAGCCGCAGGGGAAAGCCGATAATGCCGCTGGCATAACCTGTCATCCGTTCAAGCGCGAGATGCGTCTTGCCCGTATTGGTTGGCCCGAGAACCAAAGTTACATTTTCGGCTGAGCTACGCGCCATGAGAATATCGACAGAAACTAAAACAGAAATCCGACCCTACATGGGTTTAAACATTTGTGCATTGGTTTTTTGGATAAATATTTTTCTCACATTAACGAAAAATTAAATCCCGCTGTGTAACCATCAAAATATCACTTTAACCCATAGTAGGAGACAGCATGGTTGGTGCAACACCACAAACGCCAATATCTGACTTTGGGCTTGGTGATTCTTCGCGAGTTATAAGCCCCCGAAAACCAAACGGCAAATTGTTACTGGGTGATGCTGTCCA
>NZ_CBFHNB010000117.1:0-2089 GCF_965657105.1 Puniceispirillum sp. (SeqCode) | reverse complement strand
GTTATATGTCGCATTATCATTTTGCTGATTATCAGACATCATCTCACCCCTAGCTTAGCTAGGCTGGTAAAATTCGGCACGTGCTGTTTTCAAAAATCCGGCGCGCAAGGCTGTAGTAAAGACGCCGGGGGTGCCATCACCAATGGCAATATCATCAATATGACTGATCGGCAGCACATAAATAGAAGCCCCGGTCAAAAAGGCTTCGTCAGCCGCCAAGGCTTCGTCAAGCTTGTAAATACGTTCCTCGACCGCAATTCCCTGCTCACTGGCAACGCGCAACATTGTCTGCCGTGTAATACCATGCAAAATCTCATTGCTCACGGGGCGCACAATAAGCGTCTGGTTTTTAACAAAGAAAAAGCTTGAAGACCCTGCCTCAGTTATAAAACCATCATCATCAATCATCACCGCTTCATAGGCACCTGCTTCATGCGCTGCCTGCTTGGCCATCACCTGAGCCAGCAAATTTGTTGTTTTGATGTCCCGCCGCACCCATCGCAAATCTGGCGTCGTTAATACCTTAACAGCGGGGGCCGGATCATCAGCGATAAATTTGGCACCTTGCGTAAAGGCAAATATATTTGGCTTATAGCCATCATTATAGAAAAAGCTGCGATCACCCTCGCCGCGTGTAACATGCAGATATAAAAACCCTTCAACCAGATCATTTTCACCAATCAACCGCATTAGCATCTCAAATAACGCGTCCTTATCCATTGGCGAAACCATCGCAAGTTCACCGCATGAGCGCTCCAACCGATGAATGTGATATTCAAAATCTACAATCTGTCGATCGATAACGCCAAATCCCTCATATACAGCATCGGCAAATAGCAAACCACGATCAAAAATTGATAGCTTAGCGTTGCTTTCAGCTACAAATTCTCCATTCAGAAAAACAATCCGTTCACCACTCATTTTACACCGTCCCTATGGATAAATATCTGATTACTGTCAGCTTGCAATGAAGCACTATATCAAAACTATAGATTTGATTGCCCAAAGAACCTAATTGAAAGAGACCTTCATGAAAAGATAGGCTGATGAAATCATCCCGTCATGCGGCAATGCTGGGCGATCACCTCTATAATCACCTCTATAAATGCGGCCAACGCGCTTGAAAGCGGTTTCGGTTGGCAATACTCATCGTCAAAGACACCGTTTCATTTCCAGCTTCGTCAAAAAAACTATTATGGACTGTGCCATGCGCGTGAAGCCATGCACGTGGCGCGCCATCTTCTGGTGCCAGCATAACATCAAGTCGTATGTCATCGATATTGATCTTTTCATCCAACGCCATCAAGGCATCATCAATGCCGGCACCTGTTAGCGCCGATACAAAGACACCACTGCCCAGTAAATTTTTCAGATATTCACGGCTTTCATCTGCGGCTTCGTCCGGCATCTCATCAAGCCGATCTGTTTTATTCAGAATATGGATAACCCGTTCTGCCTGCATCTCGGCATCAAGCCCCAATTCTTCAAGAACCTGGCATACATCGGCATATTCCTCGGCCACCATCGGTGATGAGGCATCATGTACATGAACAAGAATATCAGCCTCGACCACCTCTTCGAGTGTGCTTTTAAACGCCTCAACCAATTCAGTCGGCAGCTGGCTGATAAAACCAACGGTATCAGCCAGCACCGCACGGCGTCCCGATGGTAGCTTCATACCCCGCATAGTCGGATCAAGCGTGGCAAACAGCATGTCTTTTGACAGAACATCTGCACCTGTCAACATATTGAATAAAGTTGATTTGCCGGCATTTGTATAACCGATCAAAGCCAATGTTGGTGTTTCACTACGGTCACGATTACGGCGTTGCAAATGGCGTGTTCTTTCAACCTCGCGCAACTCACCTTTGATGCGCATGACCCGATCCATCAACATGCGGCGATCAAGCTCGATCTGGCGTTCACCTGGTCCACCCAGAAAACCGCCACCACCACGCTGCCTCTCTAGGTGAGTCCAACTACGCACCAGACGTGACCGTTGGAATGTCAATGCCGCCAGTTCGACCTGAAGCCGTCCGGCATGGGTCTGCGCCCGTGCGCCAAAAATTTCCAGAATAAGGGCTGTGCG
>NZ_CBFHNB010000116.1:0-2156 GCF_965657105.1 Puniceispirillum sp. (SeqCode) | reverse complement strand
GAATAATCCGGTCTATCTGTCATTTGACATTGATGGGCTTGATCCGGCCTTTGCGCCAGGAACAGGAACGCCGGTTTCGGGCGGGCTGGCCAGCTGGCAGGGGATGGAATTTATCCGGGGTCTGGAACCGCTGAATCTGGTTGGCATGGATCTGGTCGAGGTTGCCCCCGCCTATGATCATGCCGAAATAACCGCTATTGCGGCGGCAACGATGGCTTATAATTGGCTTGCCGTTCTGGCGAAAAAGCAAGGCGCACAAACGCATCCGGTTGGACGGTTGTAACATATAACGATCCAAACAAATCGCGAACTAAAATTTCAGCTGGTCGCGCAATTTATACCAAGCCATGCCAAGTGCCAGCGCGGGTGTCCGGAAAACACCACCTGGGAAAGGCAGATGATTGAGTTGCGTCATCACGTCAAAAACGGCACCATTGCCACTGATGGCATCGGCAATAATATGACCTGCCTGTCCTGTCAGGGCAACGCCGTGTCCCGAAAAACCCTGTACGAAATAGACATCATCATTGGTGCGGCCAAAATGCGGAATGCGATTCACCGTAATGCCGATCTTGCCTGACCATATCTGTTCAATATCAGCGCCCGCCAGCATCGGGAAAACAGCTTCCATGCGGCGGCGCAAATCACGTTCCAGATTGCCAACCTGAACATTTGTATAGCTAGCACGCCCGCCAAAGATCATACGACCACTGGCATCAATCCGGTAATAATTGAGCGCGGCATTGCAATCGGATACCGCCGCGCCGGTAGGCAATAGCGCCTTTATCATATTATCCGAAAGCGGTTTTGTTGCCAGAATTGACGAGGTTACCTGCGCTAGTCTGCGGCGCATATGGGGTAATGCGAGATCCCCAAGATAAGCATTACCGCATAGGACAATAATCCTGGGCTGGATCGTTTTGCCATCAGCCGTGGTGAGGATTTTTTCAGGTTTCGTGACAAGTTTTGTGATTGGTGTGTTTTCATAAATACGTGCCCCTGCCGCCTGTGCCGCAGTGGCTAGCCCCAGCAGATATTTCAGGGGCTGGATATGCCCGCAACCGCTATCATGCAAAGCACCTACATAGGCGTCTGAACCAATATGTTTGGCCAGCGCATTCGGATTGTCGAGACGGGTGAAATGATTATAACCGCGTGCTTCCCATTCAGCCTGCATAATGTCCAGATCGCGCATTTGCCCTTTATGCAAAGCCGCGTGCAGATAGCCGAACCGCAAGTCACAATCGATATCATAGTCAGCTACATTCTGTGTGAGCAGATCGACAGCGCTCATTCCCGCATGCCAGGCAAGATCGGCATCGCTTGGCGAGATTTGCCGGCTAATATGGTGAAAATCGTTTGGCCAGCCTTGACACACATGACCACCATTGCGCCCCGAACCGCCTGTGCCAAGGCTATGCGCTTCACATAGGGCAACGTCATAACCACGCTTGGCCAAGGTCAATGCTGTTGAAACGCCGGTAAGGCCACCGCCAATAATGGCGACATCACAAACCAAATCTGAATCCAGCTGTGGATTGATTTTACGTGCGCCCGTTTCATGTGCATAGATTGAGTCGAGTATCGTCATATACGATATGGCCCTCCATGATATTTGCTAAGGTGACATTTGTTAAGGTGCTATTAGTTAAGGTGCTATTTGTTAAGCTGTTATGATTGCTTATGAATTTTATCCGGCGTAATGTGACTTTAACGTAATCTGGACGCCATGGTGAACGCAAGTGTCTAAACAGCATCATGTCTATATCGTTGATGGATTATGTGACATTTACAATATATATTCAGATATAACATGCATTCAGGTGACTGATGAAAATAGATAATTCGACTTCCAGCACGTGGCAGCAGATGGATGCGGCGCATCATCTTGCCCCATTTACCGATTATGCCGAAATCCGCGAACATGGGGCGCGTGTGATCACCCATGCTGATGGCCATTATATTTATGACGGCGATGGCAACAAGATACTTGATGCCATGGCAGGCTTGTGGTGTGTGAATGTCGGCTATGGACAGCAAAGCCTAGTTGATGCCGCCGCAGACCAAATGCGCATACTGCCCTATTATAATAATTTTTTCAAAACGACAAACCAGCCTGTTGCGGCCTTGTCGCAGCGACTTGCCGAGATCACGCC
>NZ_CBFHNB010000115.1:273-2205 GCF_965657105.1 Puniceispirillum sp. (SeqCode) | reverse complement strand
CTGGTCATTGGCGCTGGACTTGGCGTGATCACGGCGATCCAGCTGGCCATGTCAGCCTCGGCGCGATTGTTTCTACGGCCGATACTCGTTTTCAGCCAGGCTTTACCAGTCTTTGCGTTGGCACCGATCCTGACGCTATGGCTTGGCTATGGGCTGGGGTCGAAGATCGCCATGGCCGTGCTGATTATTTTCTTTCCTGTTACCTCGGCCTTTTTCGACGGGCTGATGAAAACACCACGCGGCTATCTCGATCTGGCGCAGACAATGGGCGCTAGTACCCGGCACATCATGCTGAAAATCCAGATTCCCGCCGCGCTACCATCATTAGCATCTGGATTGAAGCTGGCTGCGGTCTATGCGCCGATCGGGGCGACCATAGGCGAATGGGTCGGCTCATCACAAGGGCTGGGCTATCTGATGCTGTTGGCCAATGGGCGGGTGAAAACCGATTTGATGTTCGCCGCGATGCTAACGCTGGGGGTTATGTCGGTGACGCTCTATGCGTTGATCAGCATGGCGCTTGACCGGCTGATTGACTATGAACACCCCAGCTAGGTCAATCAGCGGTTATATATATCCTCATAGCGGATGATATCGTCCTCGCCTAGATAACTGCCAGTCTGCACCTCGATCACCGTCAGCGGGGCATCGGTATCATTGGCTAGGCGATGTTTCTGACCAACATGGATATAGACCGACTCATTGCTGGCGACGCTTTTAATATCATCTTCGATCTGTATGGTTGCAGTGCCATCAACCACCACCCAATGTTCCGAACGATGTTCATGGCTTTGCAAGGATAAGGTCGCGCCCGGATAAACATGCAGACGCTTGACCTGATAGCCTGGCAAATTAGCTAGACTTTCAAACCAGCCCCACGGGCGATAATCCTTAATATGCTGGGTCGCCTGCGACACGCCCTTATCCTCAAGATGTGTGACAATCTTGCGGACATCCTGGCTTTTATCGGCATGGGCAATCATTACCGCATCATCAGTAGCGACCGCAATGATATTGTCCAGCCCCAGACCAACCAGATGAATGCCCTCAGCATCTGACCATAGAACGCTGTTATTACAGTCAAGCGCAGAACTACAGCCAACCGACAGATTGCCATCAGCATCCGGATCAAATTCATTGACCACAGCGCGCCAGTCACCCAAATCCGACCAGCGTCCCTGAAAAGCCACACAGGCGATATGGTCAGCCTTTTCCATGATCGCATAATCAATCGAGTCCGGGATGATGGCGTCCCACGCCTCTGCATCCAGATGCCAGAAATTATTATCCTCTAAAGCGGCGTCAAGCGACGTACGAACGGATGCTAGCATCGCTGGTTGGAATTGTGCGGCAAGCGCCAGCATCACATCAGCACGAAATAGAAAGATGCCCGCATTCCAAAGATAATTACCCGCCGCCAGCATCGCTTCGGCTTTGGCCAGATCAGGCTTTTCATGAAAGGCGGTAACCGGGCGGCAAAGCTGTTCTCCGACTATATCAGACTCAATATAGCCATATCCGGTTTCAGGCCGGTCAGGGGTCACGCCAAAGGTGACGATCGCTCCCTCTTGCGCCGCTTTGGTGCCTGTTGCCACCATCTGGACAAAAGCATCATTATCTGGGATATGATGATCCGACGGCATCATCAGCACCAAAGTATCAGCCTGATCGCGGCTGGCATGAAGCGCGGCAGTAAAGACCGCGGGTGCCGTATTCTTGCCTTTTGGCTCAAGAATAATAGTGCCTTCAACATCCAGTTCACGCAGCTGTTTTTGCGCCAGAAACCGGTGGTCTTCAGAGGTTATGATAACCGGGTTGGCAAAGCCGACACGCTTTGTGCGACTGACCGCCTGATGAAATAGGCTTTGTTCACCAATGATCGAGGCAAATTGCTTTGGCAGGCTTTTGCGTGATAATGGCCATAATCGCGAG
>NZ_CBFHNB010000115.1:0-263 GCF_965657105.1 Puniceispirillum sp. (SeqCode) | reverse complement strand
ACCCCGCCGCATAAAATTACAGGATAAATTTGGGGCATTTCTGCTCAGTCATAAAATTTAAACACATGCAGTCTGAAAGAATATACTTCGGTTAAAAGAAAGAAAGATATTTATAAACAATATCTGACTTTACTACATAAAATCGAATACAAAATATGTTCCAAAAACGTAATGTTATTTTAAATGAGCGTTCTTACGTTTTGTTTTTGCAAAAGCAATGCTCGCGATCAAGCATAAGAAAAATAATTGATTTACAGAAGACA
>NZ_CBFHNB010000114.1:0-2247 GCF_965657105.1 Puniceispirillum sp. (SeqCode) | reverse complement strand
GTTGAAAGCTTTTGACCACCGTATTCTTGACCAGTCCACGGCCGAAATCGTGAATACTGCTAAGCGTACAGGTGCGGAAGTTCGCGGGCCAATTCCGTTGCCGACGAATTTGCGTCGGATGACAGTCCTGCGTTCGCCTCACATTGATAAGAAAAGTCGTGAACAGTTTGAAATGCGTACGCATAAGCGACTGCTCGATATTGTTGACCCGACACCGCAAACCGTTGACGCGCTTATGAAGCTCGATCTGGCGGCGGGTGTCGATGTTGAGATTAAGCTCTAGGGAAGGGGCAGAATTATGCGTAGCGGCATTATCGCACGTAAATTGGGAATGACCCGTGTCTTCAACGAAGCTGGCCATCATGTGCCTGTGACGGTTCTGAAGATGGACGATGTTCAGGTTGTTTCAGTGCGCAACAAGGAAGTTGATGGTTATACTGCGGTTCAGCTTGGGGCAGGCATGGCGAAAGCCAAAAACGTCTCCAAGCCAATGCGTGGTCACTTTGCCAAGGCAAATGTGTTACCAAAGTCAAAGCTTGTCGAGTTTCGTGTCAGTGATGATGCGGTTCTTGATGTGGGCGCGACATTGGTGCCAAGCCATTTTGTAGCTGGTCAGAAAGTTGACGTTGTCGGCACCACCCAGGGAAAGGGTTTTGCAGGCGCGATGAAGCGGCATAATTTTGCCGGTTTGCGGGCTTCGCATGGTGTATCGATCTCGCATCGTTCGCATGGTTCTACCGGTCAGTGTCAGGATCCAGGCAAAGTCTTTAAAGGCAAGAAAATGGCGGGCCATATGGGTGCAGTTCGCAACACAACCCAGAATCTTGAGGTTGTTGCGGTTGATGATGAAGAAGGTGTTGTATTGATTTGCGGTGCTGTTCCTGGTCCGAAGAATGGCTGGGTACTGATCAGCGACGCGATCAAGGCAAAGCCGTTTGATGGTGTGCCATTCCCGGCAGGATTGCTGAGCGATGCGCCAGCTGCCCCAACCGAAGCCGAAGAGGTTGTCCCTGCTGCTGATGCCCCATCCGAGGCTGATGTCTCTGCACAGGACGCCGCTCCAGCCGTAGACACAGCTGTTGAAGCACCTGCTGAATCATCTGCGGATGCTGAAGCCGAGAAGGAATAGCAAGATGAAGTTGAATGTGAAAACACTTGATAACAAAGCTGCTGGTGATATCACCGTGGACGATACTGTATTTGCAGTGGCTCCGCGTGCTGACTTGCTAGCCCGCGTTGTTAAATGGCAGTTGGCAAAGCGCCGCACTGGTTCACACAAGGTCAAGAGCCGGTCAGAAGTGGCCCGCACAACAGCCAAGATGTTCCGTCAAAAGGGCACGGGTCGTGCGCGTCATGGTGCTGCTTCGGTAGTTCAGTTCCGTGGTGGTGGTGTTGTGCATGGTCCGGTCGTTCGCGATCATGGTCATTCCTTGCCAAAGAAGGTACGTCGTGCTGGTCTGCGTTCAGCTTTGTCTAGTAAGGCATCAGAAGGCAAGCTAATCGTTCTGGATAAGCTGGTCAGCAAGGGTAAAACCGCTGCATTACGCGCACAATTGTCAAAGTTGGGTGCTGAAAATGCACTTATCATTGGCGGTGAAGAGTTGGATGCCGGTTTTGTAAATGCTGCGAGTAACATCCCGCTTGTCGATGTGTTGCCGCAGCAAGGCATCAATGTGTATGACATTCTGCGTCGTGACGTTCTTATTCTTTCGAAAGACGCAGCGGCCCATCTTGAGGAGCGCTTGAAATGAGTATCCGTGCACGTAAACCCGAAAAAGTGACGTTGAGCCGTGCGGCTGCCTATGACACTATTTTGCGCCCAATCATCACAGAAAAGGCAACAAAGGCCAGCGAAAATGGTCAGGTGACATTTGCGGTGCCATTGACGGCAACGAAGCCGGAAATCAAGGCAGCAGTTGAAATGTTGTTTGACGTCAATGTAACCGCGGTAAATACAATTCTGCTTAAAGGCAAAAGCAAGATGTTCAAAGGCCGTCCGGGTCGCCGCTCAGACATGAAAAAGGCAATGGTAACATTGGCCGAGGGTCAGAATATTGACCTGATGGGAGTCTAGACAATGGCTTTGAAGAAGTTTAATCCAACCACACCTAGCCAGCGGAACCTTGTTCTGGTCGATAAGTCTGACCTTTACAAAGGCAAACCGGTGAAAAAGCTGACTGTTGGTTTGTCAAAGACAGGTGGCCGTAATAATTCGGGTCATGTGACGTCTTGGCAAAAAGGTGGCGG
>NZ_CBFHNB010000113.1:0-2350 GCF_965657105.1 Puniceispirillum sp. (SeqCode) | reverse complement strand
GGCAGGGTTGCGCTCGTTGGGGCCGGTCTGGAGTCGTCCCACCATTTTTGGCGAAGGTGTTCCGTTTCGGTTCCCCAGTACAGGTGATATTGGTGGGGGGTTAAGCGAACATGGTATCCGGCTTGTCAAACGCTGTGATGAATTGGGCATCATGCTGGATATGTCACATTTGAACGAAGCCGGTTTCTGGGACATTGCTAAACATAGCACCAAACCGCTTGTTGCGACGCATTCCAATAGTCACGTTCTGTCACCACATGCCCGCAATCTCACCGACAGACAACTGGCGGCGATTGCCGAAAGTGATGGTATGGTCGGGTTGAATTTTGCCGTCGCCTTTTTACGCGCTGATGGCAAAATGCTGGCTGACGTTCATTATGATGTTATGTTACGGCATCTTGATTATCTCATCGAACATCTAGGTGAAGACCGCGTTGGTCTGGGATCAGATTTTGATGGTGCCGTTATTCCCGAAGATATGGGCGATTGCGCTGGACTTACTGCGTTTCGCAATGCGATGTACGCGCATGGGTATAATGACGCCCTTATGACGAAACTTTGTCATGCGAACTGGATGCGGTTGCTTGCCCATAGCATGGGGTGATCAGACTGTCCTTAAAAGATAAAGGTTTGATATGACGCTCAACACAAAGGTTGATTTTCGTCATAATGCCTATGTCGATGATATGACGTTGGATGCCGATAGCGCCGATATACGGCTGACAGTCACCGATGTGATTGCGGATAAAGATCACATTGCCATTGGCTATCGTCTGCCATTGGCGGTGCGTCATGGCGCGATGACGCAACATAGCGTCAAAGGATATGATGTGACAGGAAATTATAATGTGGCGGTTGACCAGATTGATTTTGCCGTAGCAAAGCGGCACCAGATTGCCCATATCAGCTATGTGCGGCAACTCAAAGCGCGATCATATGGGGATGCTGCATATCGCTGGTTTATCGAGGGCGCGTCGAATCAGAACTGGGGCAATATGGTAGGCAAAACAAATCGCCACATAAATACAGGTCTTATTGTTAGTTTCTAGCGTTGTTAGTCTCTGGCGTCGTTAGTTTCTAGCGTCGTTAGTTTCTGGCGTCGTTAGTTTCTGGCGTCGAAATATATATCACCTTTCAGATAAGCCTGTGTCGCTGTGTCGCTATGGCGCATACCGTATTCATAGGCAGATAGACTAAATCATGCTAGCTGTAGGGAATAACATTATACCCTTACAGCTAGTAGGATCAGACGAATGCAGGCTCCATCTTCTTCTCTTTCATATGGCACCGCTTTGATACGCGGTTTAAGGCGGCGTTGTCCGCATTGTGGTATTGGCACGTTGCTGCGCGGCTATCTTAAGCCAGTCACAGAATGTGAAGCCTGTAAAAGTGATTTTAGCCATATCAGTGCCGATGACGGCCCGGCCTGGGTCACTATATTGGTGCTTGGGCATGTGGTTGTGCCACTGATGCTCTATTTTGGTCGTGATGATTCGATTCCGCTATGGATTGCCTGCGTGACGTTGTCGGTGATCATGCTGATTGGCGTCTATTTGATTTTGCCGCGTGCGAAGGGTTTGTTTATCGCGTTGATATGGATGACAGGCGCAACGGGTGAGGATATGGCGCCAAATTCGCTAGATCAAAGTGACGAAACGCATAACCGTCGGTGATCGTGGTTTGACGCCGATATTCAGGCGTAACCACAGGTAAACTTATAGGCGCAATCTTGGGCGCAATCATGGGCGCAAAATGAAAATAATTGCCTAAATTCACTTTTATATGAAAATTTGTTTGATTTTTTCATTTTCCCCTCGCAATGTTTAAGGGGAAAGAGAGTGTTGCAGATGCTTGTGAAGATGGAAAAACAACCAAATGGCAGTTCAAGCGCCAGTTCGAGTGCAAATGCCAGTGCCCCATTGCGCTCAACAGGGCAAATTGGCAGTGACATTCGCGCCTTGCGCCGATCACGCAACTGGACGCTAAGCGATCTTGCCGATCACCTTGAACGCTCGGTTGGCTGGTTGTCACAGGTTGAACGCGGCGTATCCGAACCCGCATTGGAAGATATCCGCCGTATTGCCAGCCTGTTCAATCTGCCCGTCAGTTTCTTTTTTTCATCAAGCTGCGATGATCCGGAAAGCCAATTTGTCGTGCGTGGAGATTCGCGCCGGTCGATGAGTGACGATACTAAAGGTCTGGTTGAAAGCCTGTTATCACCTGATCTTGGCGGTGCGTTTGAGATTGTCCATTCGGTATTTGCCCCGGGCGCACGTTGCCCGGAACCGTTTATTAGGCACAGCGAAGAAGCGGGTTATGTGATTGAAGGTAGCCTTGTGTTGTTTTTAGA
>NZ_CBFHNB010000112.1:0-2425 GCF_965657105.1 Puniceispirillum sp. (SeqCode) | reverse complement strand
TTTTGCAAGGCCGGATGTTTGACTCCAGCGTTACAGGGCGGGCAAAGGGGCGTCCTGACAATGCCTGCACTGTTCGTGACAAGCCGTTAAACAAGACGGTTCGTTGCAAGCGGATACGCCATGCTGTCCAGCTTTCGGCAGCTTCACGCGGAAGCCAGCGTTGTCCAGCAGCGCGCATACTCAAGGTGCCGCCCATTAGATCGGCCAGCAAATCCAATTCGGCCGCCATCGCCCGATGTGCAATCCCCGGGGTTGCCACATTATCTGTCATTAGGAATCCTCGAATAATGTCGTATCTCACGACAGGGTAAAGAGCGTTAAAACGCCATCTCTTTCGTGGCGGTTTCGATCCCGCCCAGCAGGGCATTAACCGCCCAGACCATCGCATCCAGCCGATCTGGTGATGGCGTTTGCCGTTGGCCTGGCACACAGGCACACATCTGATCTTCAAGTGCGCCGAATTGTCCGGCATGCGAAACATCACCGCGGGCATAGGCGGCAGCCACTGGTTCGGCGCGAATTGATTTTGATCGCATCGCGCGCACTTCACGTATCGGCAATGAGCACCCTGCCTGTGCCAGAAGCGTGCGGATCAAACTGCCACCCTGATTGATTTCGGCGATCACACTATCAGCACGCCATTGCCGAAAAACCCTTTGTATTTGCACTGCCCATCTATCTGGCGACGCATGTAGTGAATCATCGGCCAGAATCCAGATATGTCCATCCTGATCCTTGCCTGCGGTAATGATACCCGTTTCATCACCACCGCCCATCGCCGGGTCAACGCCGATCACAATCCGGATGAATCGGTGCCGCTTTGGCATCGGACGATGCAAACGCAGAATATCATTTCGGCACCATAACGCATCAGGCAGGTTTGACATCATTATGCCCTCAAGCTCCTGACGCGCCAGATAGCTATCACCAAAGCGCCGGTGCATCGCTGCCATAAAAGCAGGTGACAGATTAGCCGCATTTTCACGGCTAGCCCCTTGTACATGCACTGTATCTTCAGCTGCCGCCAGATCAGCCAGCCAGCGTACCGGACGCGGCGTTGTCGTTGCTATACATTGCGGGCTTTTGCCAATACGCAATGCCAGCATCAGATTGTCCCATGCGCTTGGATAGCGCCATTTGGCAATCTCATCCGCCCACGCATAATCAAATTCGGGGCCGCGAAGCTGTTCGGGATCATCTGCCGAATAACAACGTGCAACTGTACCTGACGGCCAGATCAATGTTCTTTGCCCCGTCCGCCATGCTGGCCGTGACCAATGTGGACAAACCGACAAAATGCCTGACATGCCCTCAACCATAACTTGGCGGGCATCATCAAAAGTTTCGCCCACCAGCGCAATACGGCGCGCACGTCCACTTTGGGCCAGCCACCTTATCCATTCGGCACCAGCCCGGGTTTTGCCAAAACCGCGACCAGCCATCAATAACCAAACACGCCAATCACCAGCCGGTGGTAATTGTTTTGGCCGTGCCCATAACTGCCATTCATATAACAACAGATTGATCTGCTCAGGGGTTAGCCCGTCAATAAAGGCTATGCGGTCAGTCTTTGGCAGACAGATTAGCGAGTCGATCCAGCTTTTCTTCAAGGGCTGCTCGTGATGCGTCAAAACTATCCTCGTCCGTATTGGTCTGTCCGCCTCGCAACACCCGGCGGTCATACAGCCAGGGACGCCGTGCTTTCAGCAAAAACATCAACAGGCTATCCGAATAGCGGGTGATCGTTCCAACAATCTCTCCCTTTGAAAATCGATCTTCCTTGATGCCTTCAACAGCGCGGCGCAAGGCTTCTAGTTCCAGCCAGTCAACCGCCTCCTCAAGCGCATCTTGCCAGGCTGATGCAAAGTCCGGATCGATCCGCCGCATTCGATATAAAGACGCACGCGATCTCCCAACAAGTCGGGCGGCAGCACTGACATTTCCGGTTACCCGCAAGGAGTCAAGAAAGGCATCTCGCCATTCGCAATCATCATGGGTCACTTTTGAAATGAACCTAGCCTATGTCAAGATGGAGAGATTGACTGTCAGTATATAATAGGATTTATCCTATTTTGTATCATTTGTCAAGCTAATTTCATAATTAACACGCACAATTTTTCATATCAATCATGGTGCTGGGCGGCGTCATGCTGACTTTGTATCGTCTCAAGCGCGGCCAAAGCCTTTTTATAATCACGGTTAAGGCTAGATCGGCTTTTGCCACAACGCCCCACCAGAATGCGCCACGGAATATTATTCGCACGCGCCCAGACAAGTTGACGCGCTTCATAATTCAGATGCCACAGTAAAGCCAACATGGCATCCATCGAATCAATCGCCTGCGGAGATGGGCGAATTTTCGATAAACGCCTAGTTTTACTGTATAAAATAGCTGATTCGCGTATCATATCTGGCCAAGCACTTC
>NZ_CBFHNB010000111.1:0-2493 GCF_965657105.1 Puniceispirillum sp. (SeqCode) | reverse complement strand
TTCTATATTTATCCGAAACTTGGGCACTTCCAGACTAAAAGCTATTTAAGATGGTGCGACGCGATCTGGCCTTTGTTGCTGAAAATGCAGTCCTTTTGCAGAAACGAATAGACCAGCTAACGCATATGGCAACACCCTCACCGCTTTTGTTTGGCGATCAGTTGAGTATTGCAGATTGCGGTTTTGTTGCCAGTTTTGCGTTAATATCTATCTTTCGTGAGATTCTGGGCATTAACGTTGTTTTGCCGCCCACACTAATTAAATATGAAGCTACGCTCACTGCCCATGAGTCAGTTACAAAACAGAATATCGCTTATTACAAAGCGCTGAACAATTGGGCTAAGGACAAGCTGAAAGGATAATTGGCTTGTCCTATATCTGCATGATATCTTATTAAGACTTAAAAAACAGCTTCTATTAACAACTAATGATAGCTGAAATGTACTATAAAACTATATATTTACAGTGGGAGGAAACGTCATGGCTGCCTGGATATCAATGATTTCTAATGAAGATGCAGGGCCGGAATTGAAGGCCGCTCTTAAGGTTGCACAAACGCCGCATGGCACTGTTGACAATGTGATGCGTGTTCATTCGCACCGGCCCAATACCATGCATGGTCATTGTGTTTTATACCGTGCAGCCTTGCATGACGCGGCGAACACATTGCCGCAATGGTTACAGGAGGTGATAAGTTCCTATGTATCGGTGCTGAACCAATGCGACTATTCCTATGCTAATCACTGGAAGAATGCCGCCCATCTTATTGGTGATTCTGACTATGCGGCTTCAGTGGAAAAGGCGTTAACCGCAAAAAATCCTGGTGCCGTTTTTGATGGGGCTGAACTAGCCTTATTACAATATGCAGAAAAATTAACGCTCTCACCTGGCGATATGCAGGAAAGCGATGTAATTGCACTTCGAAATGAAGGTTTAGATGACGGTCAGATTCTCGAAGCAAACCAAATCATTTGCTATTTCAACTATGTAAATCGAAGCCTGAACGGGCTGGGCGTTACGACTGATGGTGATATCGTTGGATTCTACGCTGATTGAGTTTAGGATATTACATATCTGCAATAATGATCCCAGAAATGAGCATTTTTAGGTGAATTAAAATGGCAAATGAAAACACGGAAACTTTTGTTTATCACGAGTCAGTTCAGTATCCAGATGAGGCGGCCTTGCGGGCGGGCGCTGACAATCTCATCAACGGGTGCATCGGTGACGTTTCGGGCAAGGCCGTTTTGCTAATCTGTGAGGATCCAGCCCTTGGTTGGTATGATGACAAAGCCCCAGCAATCGTTGCTAAACAGTTACAGGAAAAGGGCGCAACGGTAAAAGTCCTGCCCGTCGGTAAGCCACAAAACGTTCCAGTTGACGAAATCCAGACCGCCATAAATTCTATGGATGAGGTGATTTTCTTTTCGCGCATCGGCGATCAAGATCGATTTGAAGCGAACAATAATACGCCACATTCGACCATGAGCTATGCACGAACTGCCAATATGCTTGGTGGGGCTTATGGTCGCTTGAATCACCACGCGATGCTGATGTTGAAAGACGCTGTCAACGAGGTGATGTTGAACGCTGACCATATCAGAGTCACCTGCCCACAAGGCACGCACTTAGAAGGCTCACCTGCAAACACCAAAGCAGAAGGAAGCGAGGTTGTCGTCAGTCGGTTTCCAATGGGGGTTCCACAACCTGTTCTGGCAAGCGGTTTCAAAGGCGAAGTCAAACTTTTCGGCTATCTTACACCCACCGGTTCAAAAGTTTACACACCAGAATTTATAAAGCTTGATGATACTGTAAGCGTTCAATTTGATGGTAATCGTATAACTGGGTTTACCGGCTCTGATGACATCGTTGCCAAGATTAATGAACATTACAATCATGTAGCAGAAATGTTTGGCCTAAAAGCGTTTAATGTGGACTCATGGCATGCCGGCATTCACCCACAAATGCACTATGATGATTTTATGGGCAATGATCCATCGCGTTGGTCAAACACGGTTTTTACCAGTCCACGTTTCTTGCATTTTCATACCTGTGGTGAGACTCCTCCGGGTGAAATTTGCTGGATGGTTTTGGATCCTACAGTCATGATTGATGGTGTTGCTTTATGGGAAGATGGTCGTTTGCATCCTGAGCGGTTTACTGGCACAAATGCTGTTCTGGATTTTGCACCTGAACTTGCCGCGGCCTTTAACACCCCCTGCATGCACGTTGGGCTAGATGACGCAAACTGACGTCATCATTAACCGGTTTATAAAATACTTGGAAGATTAAGCCCCTGTTCCCGAGCGCAGGCAATCGCATCTTCATAGCCAGCATCTGCATGACGCATCACGCCTGTTGCCGGGTCATTCCACAAAACATTGCTGATACGTCTGTCGGCATCGGCACTACCATCACAGCAGATAACCATGCCAGAATGTTGCGAGAAACCCATACCAACGCCGCCACCGTGATGAAGCGACACCCAGGTTG
>NZ_CBFHNB010000110.1:0-2611 GCF_965657105.1 Puniceispirillum sp. (SeqCode) | reverse complement strand
GACGGCGTTGAGATTGGCAGGAATGGTGCCAGCATGGCAAGCTGGCCAAGGCGTGGCACGCTGCGCAAAGGCTGGCGTGGTGTCACAATTATATCGCGAAAGCGAGGGGAATCATACGTGGCGGCAACTTCATCAGATGAAGGGGTATCACGAGATGTGGGGGTGTTGTGCGCGGCGGGGACATCATGAGAAGATGGGGTTGTCCAGCCCATCGCTGTGGCCAGCGCCAGAGACTGTAACCGCATGCCAGCAACACCATCGCTGACTATCCATACAATTGGCCATACATTTGGCCCCGTATCTGGCTCTATATTTGATCCCGTATCCGATACGGCGCCTGATACGGCGTCTGATGCGGCGGCTTTTATGGCGGCTGGCACGGGGGACGTTTTTGGCACGGCATCACTCTCTGGTTCGAATGGTTAAGCAGGTGGCATGGTCTGTCGCCAAATACTCTATAAGAGATGTGGCAGATGGCGTCATTATGTAACTATATGTAATATCAACTGCATATTCGCGCAATATTCTTACGCAATTATGTTGGTAAATATTATGCGCAGGTGTAAGATTATCCAGTTTGGCAGTCGATCTCTCTGCCGTTCCATATGAGTTCGGTTGTTACCAGGCAGATTATGGCCATAAAGATTATGGCCAGACGGAATTGGCCAGTTGGATTGTGGCGGGGGATCGAATAGAGATTATGACATATGAATTATGACATATAAATTATGACGGGTGAATTGTGATGGGTGCATTATGACGGGCAAAATAAAAATCGATACTGTTGACCGGCAGATTCTGCATGATCTTCAGGAAGATGGCCGCATTACCAATGTCGATCTTGCCAAACGTGCAGGGATTTCGGCACCACCATGTCTGCGCCGTGTGCGCGGGCTGGAAGATGCCGGCATCATCAAAGGCTACCATGCTGATATTGATGCCGATGCGCTGGGCTATAATGTTAATGTGTTTGCCTTTGTCGGGCTGACCAGCCAAGCCGAAAGCGATCTAAAGGATTTTGAAGATATGGTCAGCGCATGGCCGCAGGTGCGTGAGTGCCATATGCTTATGGGCGAGACCGATTTTGTGCTGAAAATCGTTGCGCGGGATTGGGATGATTTTCAGAAATTCCTGACCAGCAAGCTGACCCCGGCGACGAATGTCAGCCATGTGAAAACAGCGCTGGCGATCCGCTCGGCAAAAATGCTGCCTGGCGTGCCTATCGATCTGGATGAAAGCGCGCGTTAAGGCAGGGGTTGGGTTTAGTAGCCCAAAATGTTTTTGAATTCCTCGACGCTTAGTAGGGGGTTCGTGGCATGAATCGCCCGATGGCAATTCGCGCATAATAAGGCGAGATCATCGACCGTCATCTCAATTTTAGTATCTATATCTGCAAGAGGTATCTTGTGGTGAACCTCAAAAACGCGTTTGCGGATTTCTGGTAAATATGTATCACCAGTAGTGTCGCAGCATTCGCATTTTAGATGGCCATGTTCTTTGATTACTTTTTGCAGTTTGCATTTACGCAACTTTGAGCTTCGCTCACGAACATAATGCGAGACTAGTTTCTTTTTGCCTTCTTCCGCTTTTGTGATTAGATCATTTGGATCAATTAACTCGTCAATCATGTCGTCGGCAGATTGTGTTTCAGTATCATCAATATGTTCTTTTTCGTTATTGTTGGTTGCGTTTGATGCCATATGTTTACATTTTAGTTGTTTGTTTGATAACTATTTATTGCCCGTTTTATCCCACGTGCCGCTGAGCTTACCCACATAAAAATCAAGTTCGTTCGTTCCGTGTTCACGTTCAAGTTCTATGCGGATATCAAAGATTGCCTTGTCAACGGCAAGTTGTGTGTTAAGGCCACCTTTATTCAAAAACTCCTCATGTTGACTATCTGATAAATAGTTAAAGTGGTCACGTGTAATTTTCTTTTTATCGTGCCAACTTACAACTCTCTCAAAGCAATCTGGATAAAGAAAGAATAAGAGTGCATGGCGTATTTGGGGTTTTTCTTGCACATCTGTCGCTAGTAATGGTGGTGAATAGGATCGACTGCGCAATTCGCTATATTTTTTTGTCCATGTTTCATCCCACCAATGGGCAAAATCCCATGCGCTATCTGGGTGAAGATAAATATTTCTTTGATCTGGTGTGAGTGATTTCCATTCAATTAACATGGTTACAAAATGAACCCAATATTTGAATATGTTGCGGGGAAAATATGGCCCAGGATCCGCAATGCCACTCAACACATTGTTATCAAGACAATCTTTATAATTAACTTTTAAGCTTGATGACCAATCAAGAATCTTTGATATGTTAGCTATTTTTGTGTCAACGCTCACAGCGGTAGATATGAGGGATATGAACCAGATCAGTTCGGCAGAGAGTTGTATTAGTGGTGCCGATTTGTCGTGAGGTTGAAGTTGTCTTTCAAGTTTTTGAAGAAAGTTTAGTTTCTCACTTCGGTCTTTACTATTAATTGGAGCGCGAACTGTGCGTTCGCTCAGCGCTTCAAAATTTTCCCAAGTCCATATCGCTTTGTCATTGAACAAAGCCGCATCTTTGAAAAAACATCTATCGCGCCAGTCTTCTGCCGCTTTAT
>NZ_CBFHNB010000109.1:0-2617 GCF_965657105.1 Puniceispirillum sp. (SeqCode) | reverse complement strand
AAGTACTGAAACCAGTGTTTTCCTTCTAGAGTTGTTTTTTAAAACTTAAATACTGCCTCCACAAGCATATGTTACCAAACATTTATTGGTGGAACATAGTTTTTTCCGATGTAAAAAGTTATGTTCATTACATCTAGTTCATGTTGTAACATTTCACCTGTTTCTACCATTTTTTTGCATTCAGAAAAAGCCACCCCGCAGTCAAGCATATAGCTATTTTTTTCATAGGCTTCGTCTAGAAATCCCCAAAGGCGCATAGCAAATCCAAATTCCGGATCATCCAATTTGCCGCTCCTGTAATCGTACAAGATATCGTTAAAGGCCATACCCACTATAGTAAAATTTTCTGGAACAACCATAACGCGCAACACCATAGCTCCATGATCGGCCAAAATACTTCGCAAGCAGCCAAGCAGCTTAATAGAATCAGATGTGGACCCCATAGTGCAAAAAATGCCATCTCCAGCTATGACATCAGCCTTATTTTTCAAAAAATCAGGCAAATCGAACCAATTTTTTGCTAAAATCTTTTCATTATATTTTTTATCAATAGCTGGCCCTAATAGACTTATAGCATCATTATTAACATCTATGGCCATGACATTATTACTGACTTCATTGGCAGCACGTCGCACTGCCACTGTCATACCCATAACAAATATGGAACTGCCACCATATTGTTCCAAACCATTGCGCATTAGTAACCGATAAGTAGACTCTTCATGCAATGGAGCTGCAGGAGGATATCCTTCAAGATTATCCTCTCCAGAAATGCGCTTTCTAAGCATATCCATGCCCCAAACTTCTCTTATTTGATCCATGATAAAAATACCTCCATTTGTAAATTTCTGTTTGGCAATAGGTGAATAAATTAAAGTTTAAAACTGAGATTTTTTGGTCGAATCCTTCATGGCCATAGTTGACGAAGATCCGCCGGAAATAGCTAAAGAAACACAATCAAAATACCCCGTACCTACTTCTGCGCGGATTGAGGCAAGGCGATCCGTTCTGCGCGTTGCTACCATAATCTTCCAATGGCGACACCTATGCCGCATCATTCGGTTCAGCCTAATACGTAGGTTTTAACAAAACGTTAATTTGGCAAATTTTTTACACATCCGTCTCAGCCCAGCCCACGGCAACGGCATGACAATTCATTTTTGGCGATTTGGCGTCTTGATAGGAACTATTGCTGTTATCAGCACAGCGGCCTTCATAACATCATTCAAATTCACTTCAATCGCTAACGTTGTGATGATTTATGCCACGGTTCCGCTGATGGCTGGTATTCCTTTGCACATTTATCGGAACCCCGTTTTCAGTGCCGCTTCACGAAGTTCTTATCCTTGCTTTGTTCGCCTTGTTTTTCATGGTGGCGTATATCACCCTACAGGAAGGATCAAAGCTGTTATCACCAACTTTGACAGACCTCCTCAGCTTGTTGGAATCACCATTGGCACCCATTTGGGCATGGCTGATTCTGTCTGAAGTTCCAATAGCGTCGACAATTATTGGTGGGGTTGTCGTGATGTTGACCGTGTTAGGGGCAACAATCCGGTTGCCGCACCATTGACCCCCTAACCCATCCCCCTATAACACAGTGCGGAGGGCGGCGGCGATGCTGTCTTGGGCGTCTTCGGTCAGATAGGGGTGCATCGGCAAGGCCATTACCCGCGCGCATAGATCATGCGTGACCGCTAGCCCATCGCTGGCCACCGGATAATGCTGATAGGGCGGTTGCTGGTGCATCGGGATCGGATAATAGATCGCGGTAGGCACGCCAGCTTCGCCGAGCTTGGCACAGATCGCATCGCGGTCACTACCCTGTGGCAGTTTCACAGAATATTGCGCCCAGCTTGATGTGGCACCGGCAGATAAAGATGGGATTTCAACCATATTACTCAGCCGCGACGCATAACGATCAGCCACCGTCTGACGGGCGCTAAGTTCATCGGCGAAAATATCAAGCTTGGCATCCAGCACAACCGCCTGCATCGTATCCAGCCGTCCGGTCATGCCAATACGTATATTGTCATATTTGGTCTTGCCCATGCCATGCACGCGGCATGAACGGATGATCTCGGCAATCTTGTCATCATTGGTAAAGATCGCGCCGCCATCGCCATAGCATCCAAGCGGCTTGGCCGGAAAGAAGCTGGTACAGGTCACATGCGCCAGCTGGCCAACAATGTTGCCGCCCCAGCTTGCCCCGAAACTTTGCGCTGCATCATCGATAACCCACAGATCATGACACGCGGCAAAATCCATAATCGCCGGATAATTGGCAGGCTGGCCAAACAGGCCGACACCGATAATGCCAACAACCTTGATGCCCGCTTTGCGGGCGCTGTCCAACGCCGCATCAAGCTTGGTCGGATCGAGATTAAAGCTGTCATGTTCGACCTCGGCAAAGACCGGAATCGCGCCCATCACCGGCATCACCTCGGCGCTGGCGGCAAAGGTGAAAGACGGCACAATGACACCCTCGCCAGGCTGCAGTTGCAAGCCCATTAGCGCCAGCAGTAACGCATCGGTACCAGATGAACAGGCAATGTTATGGGTAGCGCCAGTCCAGTCAGCAAGGCGGGTTTCAAGCGCGCCGACTTCGGGCCCCATA
>NZ_CBFHNB010000108.1:0-2727 GCF_965657105.1 Puniceispirillum sp. (SeqCode) | reverse complement strand
AAAGTACCCGCAATTGTTGCCAAAGCCGCTGTTATAATCCATGCGATCATCACAACTCTATCTGGATTAATACCCGATAAAAGCGCTAGATCTTCATTGTCAGAAAAGGCGCGCATCGATTTACCTGTCCGTGTCCGGTTTAAAAACCAGAACACAGCCGCGACAACAATGACTGCCGTGATCACTGTTACGCCTTGCGATGTTTTTATCGCCAGCCCTTCATTCAGACCGGTCATCTGCTTAAAGGCACGCGCTTTCATGATAAAGCGGGCGCCATCGCCAAATATTTGATCATTCGGGCCAATAATGAAACGGATTAGGCCGCCCGTAACGAACATCACGCCAACCGAAACAATAAGATATGTAACGGGTGACGCCTTTTGTTCACGATAATAGCGATAAACCACCCGATCCGTTGTCAGGCACAGGATGATTGTCCCCAAGATACCAACCGGCAAAGCCAATAATGCTGTTGGTAGCGGGGCTATGCTGACGCCCAGTGATTGCAACCACCAGGTCACCATGATCGTAATCATGGCCCCAAAAGCCATCGTTTCACCATGCGCAAAATTCGAAAAGCGCAAAACACTATAGATGAGCGTTACGCCCAGGGCACCAAGTGCCAGCTGGCTGCCATAAGCCAGCCCAGGCACCAGAATGTAATTTGCCAGAATAGCCAGAGGGTTTAGAACATCAGCCATCACTACCCTCCCAGAAATGCTTTGCGCACATTAGGATTAGCCATCAATGCCGACCCCGTGTCGGTATAACGATTTTCACCTTGCACAAGGACAAAGCCTTTATCAGCGATATTCAGCGCCTGTTTGGCATTTTGCTCAACCATCAAAATAGCAATGCCGGTGCGCGCGACTTCAATGATCCGGTCAAACAACTCATCCATGACAATCGGCGATACGCCAGCAGTAGGTTCATCAAGCATGAGCACTTTAGGTTTTGTCATCAAAGCCCGGCCAACAGCCACTTGCTGACGCTGACCGCCAGACAGCTCGCCCGCAGGCTGCAAGCGTTTTTCATGCAAAATGGGAAACAGCCCATAGACCTGATCCATTGTCTCGGCAATATCATCGCGGCGGATAAAGGCGCCCATTTCAAGATTTTCTTCAACCGTCATGCTGGTAAAGACATTGCTGGTTTGCGGCACAAAACCCATACCTTTAAGCACCCGATCCTGTGGCTTCAAATTGGTAATATCCTCACCATCAAATAATACTTTGCCTGCCCGCAAATCAAGCATTCCGAACATGGCCTTCATAGCAGTTGATTTACCGGCACCATTTGGCCCAACAACAACAGCTATCTCGCCGCGTTCAACACTTATTGTGCAGTCATGCAGAATATCGGCACCGCCATATCCACCAGTCATTTTATCACCAATCAGAAAGCTCATTTTTTGGCTCTCTTATTGTTTTTCAATCCGGTGCCAAGATAGGCTTCGATGACGTCTTCATTCGCCTTAATTTCAAGCGCGGTGCCTGTTGCAAGCACACTACCCTCGGCCATGACAATGACGGGGTCGCATAATCTGGAGATAAAATCCATGTCATGCTCAATCATGCAGAACGTATAACCGCGATCCTTGTTCAGGCGGAAAATGGCATCCCCGATGGAATTAAGCAATGTGCGGTTTACACCTGCACCGACTTCATCCAGAAACACGATCTTTGCATCGACCATCATCGTGCGGCCAAGCTCAAGCAGTTTTTTCTGTCCGCCCGACAAATTGCCTGCTAATTCATCAGCCACCTGACTAATTTGCAGGAAATCAATGACGTCACTGGCTTTCGCCCGAATCTCAGCTTCTTCAGAACGGACACGTGCCGGATTGATCCATGTGTCGATCAGGCGCTCGCCAGATTGCATACCTGGCACCATCATCAGGTTTTCGCGCACAGTTAATGTCGAGAATTCATGCGCGATCTGAAACGTTCGCAACATGCCTTTTTCAAACAATTCATGTGGGGCAAAGCCGGTGATATCTTCACCGTCAAGAAACACCTGTCCGGATGTAGGCTTATAGACCCCAGCAATGACGTTGAATAAGGTGGTCTTGCCGGCACCATTAGGACCAATTAACCCGGTAATCGAACCTGTTTCAATCACCATTGATGCATTATTGACAGCTTTAATGCCACCAAAATGCTTACTTATGTTATCAATAACTATCATGAAAATTACAAAATAATAAAGGGATCCAGACACCCAATGATGTCTGGATCATAGATATACAGAATTTAGCGGAAACGTGCTGTTGTGATCTCGCCGCCTTTAACAAGGATTTCCTTGTAGTTACCAGCAGACTCACCAGCATCGATCAGCTCAACCGCAGACGCGCCGACATAATCGATATCACCACCATCAGCAATGATCTTCATCGCTTTGGCTAGCTCACCAGGATAAATCTTTTCGCCTGGCGCATTAGCAACATCCATAACCTTACCTTTGAAATCAGCACTTTCAGCTGAACCAGCAGCCTGCATGGCCAGCATGATCAAAGCCGCACCATCATAAGACTCAGCCGCGAAGGGGCCGTCTTTAAAGCCAGCGGCCATGGCAAGCTCTGCAAACTTTGCAGCACCTGGGCTGTCTGTACCTGGGATAGTTCCAAATGAACCATCAAGATCAGGACCAATAGCCTGTGGAAGTGAGTCACCAATCATACCATCAGGAAGCACAAATGTGTCAAATGAACCTGTGTCCAATGATGCC
>NZ_CBFHNB010000107.1:0-2742 GCF_965657105.1 Puniceispirillum sp. (SeqCode) | reverse complement strand
ATACCTCATCACTAGCCATGCCGCATGTTTACCTGTCAAACCGGTATTAGGTCTAGAGGTTTTCCAAAATTCGATCTGGAAAAAACAAGTGAAACGCGCTATAAGATCATAGACCGCGTTGAGGCGCTCCTCATGCTGGCCAGCTCTGTTATTTGTGAAGTCCAACCGTAAAGGGGAAACCGCCATGTCAAAGACATTGCGTGACGCGTGCCGTGCTAATCTGACTGTCGGCAGCAAAACATATCGTTATTACTCGCTTGCCAGCCTTGCCGAGACCTATCCATCCTTGGCGCGGCTGCCATTTTCACTCAAGGTATTACTTGAAAATCTGCTTCGTAATCAGGATGAAAGCTCGGTCACGGCTGCCGATATCGAGGCGCTGGCAAACTGGGCTGAAAGCGGTGAGGGTGGTGAGATTGCCTTTCGTCCATCCCGTGTTCTGATGCAGGATTTCACCGGCGTTCCGGCGGTTGTTGATCTGGCGGCTATGCGCGATGCGATGGGAATAATCGGCGGCAATCCCGAAAAAATTAACCCGTTGTCGCCAGTTGATCTGGTGATTGATCATTCGGTCATGGTTGATTATGCCGGTGGTGCTGACGCAGCGGCCAAAAACACCGCGCTTGAATTTACCCGTAACAAGGAACGTTATGAGTTTTTACGCTGGGGCGCGGGCGCCTTTGCCAATTTCCGCGTTGTGCCGCCAGGAACAGGTATCTGTCATCAGGTTAATCTTGAATATCTGGCACAAACAATATGGACACGTGATGAAGATGGCGAAACCGTCGCTTATCCGGATTCTGTTGTTGGCACCGACAGTCACACAACAATGGTCAATGGCCTTGCTGTGCTGGGCTGGGGCGTTGGCGGTATCGAAGCTGAGGCCGCCATGCTTGGCCAGCCTATTTCGATGCTGGTGCCTGATGTGATCGGCTTCCGTCTTGATGGTAAATTGCCCGAAGGCGCGACCGCGACGGATCTGGTATTGATGATCGTCGAGGCTTTGCGCAAGCGTGGCGTTGTTGGCAAATTTGTCGAATTCTTTGGCCCTGGCCTTGACCAGCTATCCTTGGCTGACCGCGCGACGATTGCCAATATGGCACCTGAATATGGTGCAACTTGTGGCTTTTTCCCAATCGATGATGAGGCTCTGAACTATCTGCGTCTAACAGGGCGTGATGATGACCGCGTGGCGCTTGTCGAGGCTTACGCCAAAGCACAAGGCATGTGGCGTGCCAGCGATGCGGCAGATCCGTATTTCACCGATATATTGTCGCTTGATCTAGCTACAGTTGTGCCATCAATGGCAGGGCCAAAACGGCCACAGGATCGTGTGGCTTTGCCGGATGTGGCGGCGTCTTTTGCCGCTACGCTTGCCGAATCCACAGGGCGGGCAGCGCCTAAATCAGTCGCCATTGATGGTGCGGATTACAGCCTCAGCGACGGTGATGTTGTCATTGCAGCGATCACATCTTGCACCAACACGTCGAACCCGTCGGTTCTGGTTGCGGCAGGTCTGGTGGCCAAGGCCGCACATGAACGCGGGCTGACAGTTCAGCCATGGGTAAAAACGTCATTGGCACCAGGTAGTCAGGTCGTATCGGCCTATCTTGATAAAGCTGGTCTGACCACGCATCTTGATGCGCTTGGCTTTCACACGGTGGGCTATGGATGCACAACCTGTATCGGTAATTCGGGCCCGATTGATGCGCCACTTGCCAAAGCCGTTGAAGAAGGCGGCTTGACTGTCACGTCGGTATTGTCGGGCAACCGTAATTTTGAAGGCCGTATCAGCCCGCATGTTGCGGCGAACTATCTGGCCTCGCCGCCTTTGGTTGTTGCCTATGCGCTTGCGGGATCGGTCAGCAAGGTGATGAATGATGATCCACTGGGCCAAGACAAAGATGGCAATGATGTCTATCTGCGCGATCTATGGCCAACAAATGACGATATCCGCAAGGTTGTCGATCAGGTCATTTCGGCTGAAATGTTCCGCGAACGCTATGCAGATGTGTTCAAAGGCACCACCGAATGGCAAGCAATCAAGACCTCGGCTGGCCTGACCTTTGATTGGGATGATAACTCGACTTATGTGCAAAACCCGCCTTATTTCGAAGGTATGAGCCGTGATGTACCCGCTGGTGCCAGCGACATTGAAAATGGCCGTATTTTGGCCTTGCTTGGCGACTCGATCACAACTGATCATATTTCGCCAGCCGGATCGATCGCGCGTGATACGCCTGCGGCAGATTTTCTGACCGAACATCAGGTGCGTCCAGTTGATTTCAATTCCTTTGGCTCACGTCGGGGTAATCACAAGGTCATGATGCGGGGCACCTTTGCCAATATCCGGCTGAAAAATATGGCGGCAACAGGCACCACTGGCGGCTTTGCCCGACACGTACCGTCAGGTGAAGTGGCACCGCTTTATGATGTGGCAATGCGCTATGCTGATGAAGGCACTGCGCTGATTGTCATTGGCGGCAAGGAATATGGCACCGGCTCTAGCCGTGATTGGGCGGCCAAAGGCACGCGTCTATTGGGCGTAAAAGCCGTGATTGCCGAAAGCTTTGAACGTATTCACCGGTCAAACCTGATCGGTATGGGTGTTCTGCCGTTGCAGTTCCCTGATGGCGTTGGCCGCGAAAGCCTTGGTCTTGATGGCACCGAAAGCGTGTCTTTGACAGGCCTTGCAGGTGGTGTCTCGGCAGGGATGGACGTGCAGGCAACCTTTACCAATGC
>NZ_CBFHNB010000106.1:0-2941 GCF_965657105.1 Puniceispirillum sp. (SeqCode) | reverse complement strand
TCTCGGTCTTTGTGCGCGTGCCAATCTCAAACAGGATTGCCGGTTTGTCTGATTTATTGATAATGTGATGCCCATTCGCATCACCCGCCTTAAAGCCTGCACAATCGCCTGCCTGTAATTCATGTTCGCCGTCATCATCGATCAGGGTCACGCTACCTTCGACCACTATGACAAATTCATCCTGATTGACATGCCAATGCCGCATTGACGTGCCTGCACCCGGATCCAGAATAGCCCTATTCACACCAAACTGGGTTAGCCCTGACTGGTCACCCACCGCGCCTTTGACATAATTATCAGTTATGCCTTTTGTGTAAGCGGCCAGAGATGGCAAATAACGGCCTTTGGCCATGTCCAGCGTTTCATAATCTATTTTGGGCATGTGCGACTCCTTTAAGGGGATTTAACTAGTATCACTAAAACTAATCTAATTTGTAAATATGCCGTATATATATTACGCATGATTTTTCTCCCTAAACTCGGAGCAGCTTTTGCTGCTCCGTTTTTTATGGCACAACATACCATTACAGGGACGACGGCTTGGGTATATCATGACACAGCAAAGCATTCTCATCACCGGATGTTCCAGCGGGATTGGCCGCTACACAGCCATAGCATTACAGAAACGCGGATGGCTAGTGATCGCATCCTGTCGCAAACAGCAAGACTGTGACGTGCTACGCACCAAATATGGTCTCGATACGGTTTTAATCGATTATGAAAAACCCGCAACAATCGAGTCCGGCTTAGCCGATACGCTGAACATAACAGGTGGGCGACTTGATGTGCTGTTCAATAATGGCGCCTATGCCATTCCGGCTGCTGTCGAAGATCTGCCAACCGACGCTTTACGCAGCATTTTTGAAGCCAATTTCTTTGGCTGGCATAGTCTGACCCGCGCTGTCATACCGCTTATGCGCGCGCAAAACTCAGGTCGTATCATTCAGAATTCTTCGGTTCTGGGGTTCGCCGCCATGCGCTTTCGTGGCGCCTATAACGCAACTAAATTTGCCCTTGAAGGTCTGACCGATACCTTGCGGCTTGAATTATATGGCAGTGGCATACAAATTATCCTCATCGAGCCAGGCCCCATTCGCACACGCATCCGCGAAAATGCCTATATTCAGTTTCAACGCTGGATAAAATGGGAAGGTACCGCATTGGAACCTGTTTATCGTAAAGGCTTGATTCCACGCCTTAGCGCTATTGATCCGCCCAAGGATAAATTCGAATTGCAAGTCGATGCCGTGACAAAAGCTGTGATTCACGCCGCCGAGTCAAAACAGCCTAAATTGCGCTATCGCATAACGCTGGCAACCAGTCTAATGATGGTCGCCAAACGCCTTTTATCCAGCCGGGCGCTCGATGCGCTAGCGCGCCGGATATAGATCATGCGACATGCTATTATGAAATCAATGATCGTGATGATGACAGTCTGTCTGGCACCATCATCCGCTATCGCGATTGGTATTTCAACTATACTCTGTGACAATAATTCTGCGGACTGGATCGGCTTTCGCAAGAAATCAACATTATTTTTCAGCCCTATTTATGAAATGCGTCCCAAAAAAAATCTATGGGTCGAACTAACCGAGGGCGAGTATTGTGAGATCATGCAGTCAGGCCGTGACAGCTTTTCTTGTCAAGCAGATATAAACGGAACAAAAGTCACCACATTGGTTGATTTTGATAAGCCTATTTACATTAAAATTATAAATGATGACAAAACCCTCACTTATAATTGCATAGAGATAGATTAGGCCTATATCTTGCAGTGGAATGCTGCTGTTATGTCTTGATGGGGTCTATGTAATGCGCGTATTGGCTTATTGTGCGGGAGCAAGCTTGTTTATCGGGCTTGCGTTTGTTGCTTATTGGTTCCTGGTGCCGCCTATCAAAGCCGCCCTTGCCCCACCACAGGATATCATAGTCTCCGTGACGCTAGATAATCGTTGCGATATAGAAGATGACGTTTTCATTGTTACCGTGCCTGAGCTCGGGCGCAGCGCTCGCTTTCATAGTAGCATCGCGCGTATGACCCTGCCAGATAATGTCACTGTCAAACTGGCGATAAGCCCACTTTTTCCCAATTTCGTTTATGATGGCCTTGCCAAGCCGGTAAAGGAGAAAGTCACCCTCATTGCCGAATGTAGTCAGCCACCCCGACTTGATTCAATTTTCGGCGCTATGAAAGAACAATTTGGCAAAAAATCTAATTAATATTAGAATTTTTATAAGATTTGTTGAAGCGCGTCAGATCAAGTTAGTGAACCAATGCCAATAGACGTTTCAAATCTCAAAATTTTAGCTGATGCTGGTGATAGCAACGCGGCCTTTGCCATCTTTGATGCTTATGAAGATGTTAAAACGGATACTGACGCGGCATGGGATGTTGCCCTGCATTACCTAACGCTGGCCAGTGACGCAGAAAACCCAGACGCCTTGCTGGCGATGGGGCGTTTGTTGATCACTGGCAACAAAATAGACAAAGATGTTGATAAAGGAATGACCCTGTTAAGGCGGGCAAAAGAGCTGGGCAATAGAGATGTTGATGATGTTGCCAACGAGCTTGATATTGCGCTTGATATTGCGCTTGATACGACGGATCGTGATCATGATTATGACAATGTCACGGCTGATGGGGATGGGGATGATGCTGACGCTAATGACATGGACAATCAAACTGGCATAGACCAGCTGGATACGCCATCGGATGAGGATCATAGCCCACCAACACCCAAACCCGAAAAAGATGATACGAAAAAGACAAAACAAACTGACCTTGGCACGCCGGACGATCCGCTAACAGCCGATCAATTGATACGCATGATCAAAACCAAACTGTCTCAGCTTGAAAAAAGCGAGGCCATGAGTGCTTCACATCATTTTGATATTCTTAAAATCACCATCGATGATTCAGAAAACACCAAGGTACTACAGG
>NZ_CBFHNB010000105.1:0-3036 GCF_965657105.1 Puniceispirillum sp. (SeqCode) | reverse complement strand
AATTTACCAATGGCAGAGCGTTTCCCCCCCAGAATAACAACTGAATTTGACATTTTTAGTCCTCTAGGCCGGTTTTGCTTACAACGACAATGTTTGACCAACAGGATCTCGAATGTCGTTATTACGTAATTTTAATTATTACTTTTGATCATTGTCCACATATCTGTTTTGCAAATATCTGTTAATGGATATTTAAATCCTTAAAAACTTCTTTATTTTACTCAAACCAATCTTGTTACCATAATGGTAGATCGTTGTGATTACCTATAACTTCTTTTAAATTTTAGATCGCTGTGGACATACTTCATGAATAATTCACTTCAAAAAGCGCTAGCACCAACGGGTGTTTTGCGCGTGGCTATTAATCTTGGCAATAGTCTGCTTGTTACAGGGCAAGAGGACGATGGCACACCGATTGGTATTTCACCAGATATAGCCAAGCATGTTGCATCAATTCTTGACGTGCCTTGCCGATTTGTATTGTTTGACCGGCCAGGTCAATTAGCCGATGCGGTAGATCAAGGCTTATGGGATATCGGTAACATTGCAGATGAAGTTGAACGAAGCAAAACCATTGATTTCAGTAATCCTTATGTCCTGATAGACACGCATTTTCTCGTACGTGATGATTCAGAATTTCAGACTAATAGGGATGTTGATACGCTTGGGGCCACAATAGCTGTATCCGAGCGAAGTGCCTATGAGTTGTGGCTGCGGGAGAACTTCAAAAAAGCCAGAATTGTTTCAGCAGACTCGATTGCACAGTCGCATGAATATTTTCGGCAGGGAAAGGCCGTCATATTGGCAGGTTTACTACCAAAACTCGAAGAAGAACTATCGTTCAGACCCGGCTACCGTATCATCAAGCCTCCATTTACGGCTATTAAACAGGCAATGGGCGTCAGAAAAAATAATCCGGAACTTGTTGAATTTTTGAATAATGTCGTTGCAACCCTGATCAAAAATGGTTTTATCCATGCATCTCTGGAAAAGCATAATGTCTTGTCAAAACTAACGATACCGCCGCCCCGATCGATCAATTCATGACACAAAGCCGAACACCATAGCTCAAGGCTCAAGGCTCAGGGTTCAAGCCCAGCCTCATAAAGAATAAAGTCACCCAGCGCGGTAAAGCCTTCATCCTTGCGCTTTCGAACTTACCCGCCAGAATCGCCAGATCAACACCAAATCAACGACACCACGCAACATATTCTGCAAGCTTTTGTAATATTGCCAGCCTTGACATTCGATGCTAGCGTTCTTCAGATAAATGCGTGTCTTAAGAAAGTTCAAATATGGGATTGATTGCTACGCAACCGATTACGGGGCCAACCGCATGGCGGGCATCTGATGTCATAAATGACGATTCATGGATGCGCCCACTATCCAAGGCGCATATTCTGGAAATCGAACAGGCGCTGGCTGATGTGAAATCAAGTGGGTTATCATTTCCCAACTTTGGCAAGCATGATTTTGCATTGCCGACATTGTCAGCCGTTCTGGAAAACTATATGGCAGAGCTTGAAACCGGGCTAGGTTTTATGTTGCTTCGGGGCATCCCCGTTGACCGATATGATGATGATGACATCAACATCATATATTGGGGGCTTGGGCTACATATGGGCAAAGCTGTGCGCCAGAACCCGCAAGGTGATCTTATTGGACAGGTGATGAATGTCGGCGATCTAACCGACCGGCAAACGCGCGTATATGAAACCAACGCCTACCTACCTTATCATACTGACCCGACCGATATTGTCGGCTTGTTATGTATCCGCAAGGCAAAATCGGGCGGCATAAGCAGTCTGGTGAGCTCTGCCGCGCTTTATAATGAAATTCTGGCACATCACCCTGAATATCTTTCATGCCTCTACCGACCGATGTATTACCCGCATCTTGGCGGTGACAAGCCGGGGATATCTCCTATATTCAGCTATCATCAGGGGCAGCTGACCTGCCGCTATCTGCGACAATATTTGGAACTTGGGCATGATATGATGGGCGCGCCATTATCCGCTATCGAGCGCGAAGCGTTTGATCTGATTGACTTGATCAGTCATGACGAAAGCATGCGCGTTAATATGCTGATGGAACCTGGCGACCTGCAATTAGTGAATAATTATGTCGTTATGCATTCACGAACCAGTTTTGAAGATTTTGACGATATACAGCAACGCCGAAAGAAACTCCGCCTTTGGCTTCGCACCCCGGGATCACGCGAACTTGCTTATGATTTCCCCGGCCGTGACGGATTTCCCGACCCAAAATAAACAGAACAGACAGAACAGCTGGAATAGACAGAACAGCTAGAATAGACAGGCATTATTTATGGTGAATCCAAGTGATATTGATAAAACCCAACATGATCGTCAAATAATAATTGCCGGTGGTGGCATTGGCGGCTTGGTCATGGCCTTGACCCTTCACCAGATTGGCGTTCCCTGTATAGTTTATGAAACCGCCCAGGACATGCGGCCTCTGGGTGTTGGTATTAATCTGCAACCGAATGCTGTTCGAGAATTATATGACCTTGGCATAGATGCACCAGCTCTCGACACGATTGGCATCCAATCGTCAGAATGGGCATTGCTGGGACTAAATGGCACCGAAATTTACAGTGAACCACGCGGCCAAAAGGCTGGATATAAATGGCCACAATATGCAGTTCATCGTGGTCAGTTTCATATGTTGCTTTACAAAAAGGTGTTAGAACGGCTGGGTGGTGATGCGGTCAAACTTGGGCACCGTGTCATAGGTTATGATGCAAATAATGACAATAGCGTCACCGCGCGCATTGAAACCGCCGACGGCACAACAATCTCGCAGACAGCCAGCTTATTGATTGGCGCTGATGGCATTCATTCCAGAATTCGCGCCCAGATGCACCCAACACAACCGCCCATTCATTGGGGTGGCACGATCATGTGGCGCGGCACCACACGCATGCGTCCGCTTCGAACAGGCTCGTCTTTTCTCGGGCTTGGGACGCGTAAAAACCGGGTCATAATATATCCCATTTCAAAAATGGACGCCGAC
>NZ_CBFHNB010000104.1:0-3062 GCF_965657105.1 Puniceispirillum sp. (SeqCode) | reverse complement strand
CTAGCTGGGGTATGCTTTATGGTGCATGCTATCTGGGCATTTTTTCGGCGATCCGCGGGCAGGCTTTTGTCATTGAGGCAACGCCTGTCTATGTGGGCAGCCTGATCTGGTTAGCGCTGATTTCATCGGTATTTACATTTAGTGCCTTTTTAATGTTGATTGGTCGTATCGGGGCTGGGCGTACAGGCTATGCAACTGTCATTTTTCCGGTTTTTGCCTTGTTGATTTCGACGTTTTTTGAGTCTTACATATGGACGTGGTTCTCGTTAAGTGGGCTGGCCTTGGTGGTTATTGGCAATGTCATCATGGTGCGTTCACGAGACTAGGGATATTTAGGCCAGAATCATAGATGACAGGAAAATAACAGCACCAGCCGTTAATCCATGTCGCAGTCGCATATACCATGCTGGAATCAAGCCCTTTAAAAACGCCTGACGGTCAACCGACCAGGCAAGTCCGTAAAGCGGAATCAGGCTGAGAAGCCTCAATTCAACATCAAAAACCAGTAAAGTTGCCCATGCCAGCAAGGCTGGGGTGATTGACCAGATATACCATGCTGTATGACGGTTATCCTGCATCGCCAGTCCCCAGTGGACAGCACCCAGAAATGACAGAATGATTGCCGCATAGGTGGTGCCACCCAGCAAGCCATATAAGACCAGAACCGAAATACCGCTATGCGCGCCAATTGCGGCTATACCAAAAGGTATCACACCAGCCCAGCCTAGGAATAAAGGCACTTGTGGTATAATTTCAGACTTATCATTCATCAGATGAAGGCTCCGGTTAGAAAATATTCCGTCATTGAGGTGATCTGCTAGGCAGTGCCTTACGCGTAAATATTGTCATCATGATAACGGCAAGCATAACTGTCACACCACCAATGATTTCCATTAGGCTAAGTGCTTCTCCAAGAAAAAGCCACGGCCAGATTGGGCCAAGAACGCTTTCAATAAGAACGAGCAAGCTTACCTCTGCGGCAGGGACGTAGCTGGCGCCCCAGGTCACGAAGGCAATGCCGATACCAATGGTGAAGGCGCCCATGAACAATATGATGCCAAGATCATGGGGAGTAACCTGCAGACCCTTGCCCGATACTAGACTTGCAATAAAACCTATAAATAAAGCAAAAACGCCACCAAGAAATGTACCACCAAGAACATCTTGCTTGCGGCTGCGGCGCGCCAGAACCAGCATCACGGCAAAGCACAGGGCTGAAACAAGTGCCAACAGATTACCGCTGGTACGTCCCATCTCAATCCCATCTCCAATCATTAGGCCGACACCAAATATGGCGCCAAGCATGGCAAGCCATGTGACTGGATGCGGTTTTTCGCCAATCCAGATCCAGCCAATGATTGCTGCCATAAAGGGTGCAATCGTTAAAATGAACAAAGTTGAAGCAACCGACGTTAACAGCATCGAAAAGACATAGGTTGCAAACGCGATTGATAACATCGCGCCCATGGCAGCATCATGCCGGTCAAGCTTGCGCAGAAAATGACCAAAGCTGACATGGCGGCGCAAACAGCAAACCAAGGCAACCATGGCGCATAGACTTATCGATCGATACATCAAAATCTGAAAGCCGTCAGCAGCTTCGATCAGACGCATACATAAACCGACAAAGCTCATACATGAGCCACCTAGAAGAACTAATAACATGGCTGACTGTTTTTGCATGAACGCTCTCTTTACACTACTCACATCTGCTTATCACCGGACAGCTGCTTTTCCAATGGAAATGCAAAAACAACTATGCATTTTATATTTAGTCTAGAGGTAAATATCTGGACAGTTTGATGCGAATTTATCCGCTTTATTGCGAATGCAAGTCGTTATTATGTGCAGAATGCTTTAATGCGCTGTCTAATTGCAAAAAAAGCCAGATGATGCTTGCTTTTACGCGGACGCTGACTTATTTCAAGGGCATTAGTTTCATCGTTTCTGCGGGAGAAAAAAGTGTCTGAATTTCTTTCCGAGTATCTGCCCATAGCTGTATTCTTTGCTATTGCTGTAGGTTTGTCTGCGGCCTTTGTCTTAACAGCATTCGTTTTTGGAACGCAGCGCCCCGATGAAGAAAAAATGACAGCCTATGAATGCGGATTTGACGCATTTGATGACTCACGTCGTCAGTTTGATGTGCGCTTTTATCTTGTGGCTATTCTATTTATCATTTTTGATCTTGAGGTTGCATTCCTGTTTCCGTGGGCGGTGTCGCTGGGCGGCATCGGCATGTTCGGTTTCTGGTCAATGATGATTTTCCTTGGCGTTTTGACAATTGGATTTATCTACGAATGGAAAAAAGGAGCGTTAGAATGGGAGTAATCGATCCGTATAATGCGCCACCGATTCCACCCGGGGCCGATCAGGACACTATTCTCAAAGCTGTTGGTGATGAAATTACCAATCGTGGCTTTGTGATTGCAAAAGCTGATAAGCTATTCAATTGGGCGCGCTCAGGTTCGCTTTGGCCGATGACTTTTGGCCTGGCCTGTTGTGCTGTCGAGATGATGCATTCAGCGTCTAGCCGATATGACATGGACCGCTACGGTATGTTGTTCCGCCCAAGCCCACGCCAATCAGATGTGATGATTGTTGCGGGTACGCTGACCAATAAAATGGCACCGGCCTTGCGACGAGTATATGATCAGATGCCTGAGCCTCGCTGGGTTCTTTCGATGGGTTCATGCGCTAATGGCGGCGGCTATTATCATTACTCATATGCCGTTGTCCGGGGATGTGACCGCATTGTTCCGGTTGACGTATATGTCCCGGGATGTCCGCCAACTGCCGAAGCGTTGATTTACGGGCTTTTGCAATTACAAAAGAAAATCCGCCGTACAGCTACCATTGCTAGAACTTAGGGCCATTCAGAATGAACGACATTGAACAGACTAACGATGCTACCAGCGACGTTTTTGCTGAAACACCATTATCTACGATGGTAAATTATGTGCGTGAAATTCTGGCAGATATTTGTGAAAGCGTAGTCGCAACCAATTATGAAGTGCTTGTGCGAATAAACTCGCAGGATATCACATCGGTTTTAACAAAATTAC
>NZ_CBFHNB010000103.1:0-3125 GCF_965657105.1 Puniceispirillum sp. (SeqCode) | reverse complement strand
TGGGCTGGTGCTGAGCTTGTCCGATCCGCAAGCACAGCAGGTTGAGATCAGTGAGACAACGGGAGAGAACCGGACCACAGAGCGGATTTTCACTGGCTTTGATCTGTCCGTCTCAAAATCAAATACGAATTTGCCTGACTTTTTCAAGGACGCAAAGAGTCTGGTAGCAGGCGCAACGGGGCCGAAAGTCCTGATTGAACGCAAATTAGATAATGGTACCTATACCGAAGATCACCGGTTTGGGTTTAATAAACAGGGCAAGCTTGCGATCAGCGCCGGTGCATTATTGGATTTTGAGGCCGAAAAGGGGGCTGATGGCAGGCCAGACGGCCTGATTGAATTGAAAATTACCATTACCGACGCGGATGGTGATACGGCAGAGCTTCTGGTCAACATCCAGTTGACCAATGTGAATGAAGCACCCGATGGTTTATTTGTGCTGATGGTTGGGGTGGATGACCCCGAAACGGAACGTGATGAGAGAACGCCATACGACCCAAGCTCAAGAGACGCTCCAAGACTTCCCACAGGAACGACCTTTTCCATCAAAAAGAGCTTCGACGATCCCGATGATCCCTACGATCCCAATGATCCCGACAGAGACAATCTGACCTATACATATAGGTGGGTGAAACTTGGTGTGCAGAATGAGTCGCCGAAAGGTACGGGTGAGACATTTGCGCCCGACACGGCTAGTGGCCGCGTATTCCCCTTTCAAAATGGTAATACTCACCGCGTATATGTTACGGCGAGTGATGGTGAGCTTTCAGCAGACGAAGACATGTATTTTCGTGTCTATGAAAAGACGCCAATCAATAGGCCTCAACATACCATTAATGAGAATGAGGCCGCGACTGGCCCTCTTGCGAGCATCAATTTAGACATTCCGGGTGGGGGACGCATTTCCGGTGTATATGAAATTATCTCAGTCAATGGCTATCTTATGAATAGCCACCCCCTGTTCGAGATGAATGTCAGCGGCAGCCAATTATTGCTGAAAAACTCCTTGGACTATGAGGTGGCCTCGTCATACAAGATTGTGCTGCGTCATGTCCCTTCCAGCGCCAGCGGAACTACTTACGCCGACGTGACCTTCACGCTCACTGTGAACAATGTGAATGAAGCCCCCATTGTGGCGTTTCGGTATCAAAATGATCCTACGACATTTGACTTTACACTCAATTCAAGAAATATTATTAAGCGCCTCGCCATTTATGACCCGGATAACAGTCAGAATTTACCCCCGACTGAGCGGACGAGTGTGGCGTATAGGCTGTCAGATGACAGGTTTTCTCTGGAGGAATATACCCCCGGTATTATTAATAACTTTGTGCCTCTTGGTCTGATAGGCAGACATTACAACCTCAAGATCAGAGATGGTGCGTCATTCGACACCAATGGTGAAACCGTAAACCTGATCATCACGGCCTATGAAGGCGAAAACATAAACGCCGGTCTGTCTGGCACCCTTGACCTGACCATCACCATTACGCCAGCGGCTTCGGGGACACCAAGCACAAACCAGGAAAGACCGAATCCACCAGCCTCGCCTCCGGTGAACCCGGTTTCGGAGTCAATACAATGGACTGACGGGCGGGGAACAGCAGACCAACAGGACACACACAATCTGAACAAGGACCAATATGGGGAAGAGGCAGATGCTGTCGTTATCCAATCAATGGAAACCCATGATCGGATCATGGTCAATCTGCCACATGTCCTTGTCCGGATCAGATATGATGCCACTCAAGGCCCCAACGGACAAACGACCTCCCATCGCAAGGATATTCTCTACAGCCCTCATGACGTGAGTCTGGACGATAATGTTCTTGCCGTGGTTAGCCAATATTCGGGTGATTGGAATTTCGGATCTTTAATTACGGTAAATGGGCAACCACTATCGCATTTCGCCCCGCGGTCCGACGGCGGGCCCGCCACGCTTGATTACATTATCAGGGAGGAGGGTGCTTTAAATTCTTTTGGTGAGCGTCAAGTCGTTGACGGTAATTCAAACCGGCGGGACGTGTTTCTTTTCGATGGCACCCCGAGCACGAAGGCACAGGCACCGCTATTCGCCAGTTTCGACTCGGTTCTGGGGGACCGTCTGCTGTTCACCGGACCAGAAGATGCGACCATCTACTGGCAGGTGAAGTTCCTACCAGGATCCTCCTCCAGTGCGCGCGATTATCAACTGGTTTTCTACAATTCTGCCCAGGCCGCCGACAATAATGTTCTGGCCGTGTTTAACCTCTATGCCACGCGCAGTCAGGGGGCAGAATGGTCAGCCGGTCCCGAGATCACCGACGTCAATGCTAATATGTTCCTCTCCGTGCACAGTCCCACGCTCGTCAATATTCCCATTGAGCATAAGTATTATTTATCGAGTGGCAGTCAGTTGGAGTTGAACGACGTAATGCAGGGCACGTTGTTCGTCATCGATTACTTTTCATCGATATCCTATAACAACCGCGAAGCGTTAGTTAGAAGCTACAACGACGTAGCACCGCATTATCTGAATAAGACTAACAAAGTTCCGGTTATCAAGAATTTCGAGGATGGACGTGACAAAATCGTTCTTGAATTGGATCATAGAGGAGATATCTGGTGGCGTGAGGAAGAAAGGCCCAAATTCCCGGGTGACGAGCGACGCGCAGATGAGAAGATTGACGTGATCGTTCTCTACAATACGGATAGTCCAGAAATTGATGCCCATAAAATCGCGATTATCGAGGAATTTAGCGGCACTTTTGGCCATGACGATTTCATTTTTTCTAATGGCACAGATGTTGATTCGGATCTCATCATCCCATTAGTAGAAATGCCATGAAGATATTGGTTGCTGCCTTGATGCGTGACAATGATGGCTATATCCGGGTACGAATTATACGCCATATTCGATGTTTGTTCACGAAATGTTTCACGTGAAACATTTTGCGAATATCGCCAAAACATAGCTTTGTTTACTTTTTTTTAACTATTTTCCGGCATTATAGACTTGAAATGGAGAGTTATGATGCTGGAGACAATTACCGGAACTGAGGATAAATATTTTGATGGTGGGTGCCATTGCGGGGCGGTACGCTTTCGCCTGATTGGGCCTTTGACACCGCTTTTGATTTGTCACT
>NZ_CBFHNB010000102.1:0-3273 GCF_965657105.1 Puniceispirillum sp. (SeqCode) | reverse complement strand
CTTCGGGCGGTTTGGGCGCATCAGGCGCATCAGGCGCATCCGAAAAGGCGTTGATAGATCCGTTCGGGCGCACGGTTGACTATATCCGCCTATCGGTTACCGATCGGTGTGATTTCCGCTGTGTCTATTGCATGGCCGAAGAAATGACCTTTCTGCCCAAGGCCGATTTGCTGACGCTTGAAGAATTAGAGATTGTCTGTCGCCGTTTTATGGCGATGGGCACGCGTAAAATCCGCCTGACCGGAGGCGAGCCTTTAGTGCGCCGCAACATCATGCATCTGATCCGTAATCTGGGCGCGTCGGTAAAGGATGGCACGCTTGACGAACTGACCATCACCACCAATGGCAGCCAGCTTGTCAAAATGGCTGATGATCTGGCGGCGGCGGGGGTGCGGCGGCTGAATATTTCGCTTGATACATTGAATCCCGATCTGTTCACCACGATCACCCGCTGGGGCAATCTGGCCACCGTGCTTGACGGGCTGGCGGCGGCACGTTCTGCCGGATTGGATATTAAGATCAATGCCGTAGCGCTCAAAGGTGTGAATGAAGATGAGCTAGGTGATATGGTCGCCTGGTGCGGTGATCAGGGTTTTGACATGACCATTATCGAGGTCATGCCGATGGGCGATATCGGCAATGAAAACCGGATCGATCAATATCTGCCATTGTCGCTGGTGCGCACCAATCTTGCCAAACGCTTTACCCTGACCGATAGTGATTTTCAGACCCCGGGGCCTGCTCGCTATGTCACCGTTGCCGAAACCGGTCGCAAGCTTGGCTTTATCACGCCGTTGACGCATAATTTCTGCGAATCTTGCAACCGTGTGCGGGTGACCTGCACCGGTCAGCTTTATATGTGTCTGGGACAGGATGACAATGCCGATCTCGCCACCGCCTTGCGCCAGCATGGCGAAGCGGGGCTGGATGCGGCGATTATCGAGGCGATTGGCCGCAAGCCGAAAGGCCATGATTTCATCATCAGCCGCCGCGAAACGGCCACCGTCGGTCGGCATATGAATGTGACAGGTGGCTAGATGACAACCGCACAAACCGAACCAGAAGACCAAATAGATCGGGCATCGCTTCATGTGCCACTGCTGGATACGGGGCGCCATGGCACCGTATTTGGTCTGGCAGGTTGGTCGGGGGCTGGCAAGACCACATTGGTCGAAAAGTTGATCACGCATCTGGTATCGCTGGGGCTGAATGTGGCAACGATCAAACATGCGCATCACCATTTTGACGCTGATACGCCAGGCAAGGACAGCTATCGCCATCGCGCCGCAGGCGCGCGTCAGGTTTTGGTATCATCGGCCAATCGCGCGGCCTTGTTTAGCGAGCATGACGAAGCTGACGAACCTGGCCTTGATGTTTTGCTGGCACGTCTTGATCCGGCTGATATTGTCATTGTCGAAGGGTTTAAGGCCTTTGCAATCCGCAAGATAGAAATCTATCGTGCGGCTGTTGGCAAACCGCTGTTGCATCCGCATGACCCGCATATTCTGGCGGTAGCCAGCGATGCACCACTGGCTGATTGTCCACTTCCCTGTTTTGATCTTGATGACATTGCCGCGATTGCCGCCTTTATTGGCGATCAGGCACAGACCATAAAGACCTGATTGATGCATCCCGAAACGACGCCACTTGATAGTGCCCGTGCTAATTTGCTCAGTGATATTGTGCCACGTACGGCCTATGAAAATGTGCCCTTGCATGCCTCAATAGGGCGGTTTGCGGCGGCGGATATTATCAGCACGGTCAATCTGCCCGCAACGGCGAATGCGGCTGTCGATGGCTATGCTATTTACGCTGAAACCTTGGCCGCAAATCCGGGTCATCTATTCCCCATTGTGGGGCAGGCGCGTGCAGGTCATCCGTTTGTCGGCAGCATCGCCAAAGATGAAGCGATCGAAATCTATACTGGCGCGGTGATGCCTGATGGCGTTAATGCTGTTGCCATGCACGAAGATTGCACGCGAACGGGCAATCATGTCCGTCTTGATAAAGCGCTGCAAATAGGGGCGAATAACCGGCCTGCGGGTGAAAATCTGGCGGTTGGCGAAATGATCTTGTCCGCGGGCACGCCGATCAATGCGCCGATGATTGGTCAGCTGGCGGCGGCAGGCCATATGTCGGTCGATGTGCACAACAAACTAGCGGCAACGATACTGTCAACAGGTGATGAAATCATTGATGTTATGGCGGATTATGGCACAGGCTTTGGCCAGATTTATGATGCAAACCGTCCGATGCTGATGGCGGCATTAGCTGGCGAGGCGCTGACTTTGCATGATGGCGGTATTGTTGCCGATGCCCGCGACGCCTTGGCCAGTGCCTATCATGCGGCGTTGGCACATAGTGATATTGTCATTTCGTCTGGCGGTGCGTCTGATGGTGTCGAAGACCATACACAAGCGGCGATGAAAATGGTTGGTGCCGAATGCGCCCTATGGCGATTGGCAATGAAGCCCGGTCGCCCGATGGCCGTTGGCCGCATTGATGATAAATTCATCTTCTGCCTACCAGGCAATCCAGTGGCGGCATTCGTTTGTGCCAAGCTTTTGATTCTGCCACTGCTTGATAAATTGGCAGGGGGGATCGCGCGCACGCCTGTGCGGGTGACAGTGCCTGCGGGCTTTACCCATAAAAAGAAGCCAGGTCGTACCGAATATCTTCGCGCAACGCTTAAAGGATCCGGAAAAAACCAGCAAATTCAGATTCATGGGCGGCGTGGTGCGGGTGTTATATCATCTCTGACAGGGGCTGATGGGCTGGTTGAAATCCCGCTCGATAATGCAGGTGTTGATGTGGGTATGCCATTGGCCTTTTTACCATTTGCCGAACGGGGTCTGTGATTATGGATGCGGACATGAATGTGCGAATCACCGAAGCTGATTTTGACATTGCTGCTGAACATGATGCGCTCAAGGCGCGTGCGGTGGGGGCCATTGTAACCTTTACCGGCACTGTGCGCGGTGATGATGATGGTACACATGTGACCGCTTTGACGCTGGAACATTTTCCGGGCATGACCGAAGCCGAAATTTCCAACATCATCGATACGGCCAAGGCACGCTGGTCATTGTCAGCGGTCACGGTCATCCATCGTATTGGCCGGTTATTACCAGAGGATAATATCGTTTTTGTTGGCGTGGCCGCGGCGCATCGCGAAGCTGCCTTTGCCGGAGCCAGCTTCATCATGGATTATCTGAAAACCAGAGCACCATTCTGGAAAAAGGCCGAAGATTCTTCGGGTGAAAGCTGGGTCGC
>NZ_CBFHNB010000101.1:0-3376 GCF_965657105.1 Puniceispirillum sp. (SeqCode) | reverse complement strand
TTTCTATTGTTCCTGCGAACGCGTTTTTCAGCCAGCGTTGGAAGGCAAACCCCTCATTGTCCTGTCTAACAATGATGGCTGCGTTATCGCACGTTCGAACGAAGCCAAAGCGATTGGCGTGCTGATGGGCGATGTATATTTCAAACATAAGGACAGGTTTCGCCAGCAAGGGATATTGATCCGGTCAAGCAACTATACGCTTTATGGTGATATGAGCTATCGCGTCATGAGCATATTATCGACATTCGCCCCGCACGCCGAAATATATTCGATTGATGAATGTTTTCTCGATCTGTCAGGTTTCGCGCCGCATGGGCTGGTTGATTATGCCCATGATATTTGCCGCACGGTTAAACAATGGACTGGCATTCCCGTATCAGTGGGCATTGGCCAGACCAAGACACTTGCCAAGCTGGCTAACCGGATCGCCAAAAAGAACAAGTTGGCGCGCGGCGTATATTGCATAGATACAGCCGCCCAATTAGAGGAGGCCTTGCAAAATACGGCGATTGCCGACATATGGGGTATCGGGCGGCGTTTGGGCAAAAGGCTGAATGCGCAAGGTATTCAGACAGCCGCAGGTTTTGCCAGCCTTCAAGATGGCTGGATCCGCAAAAATATGGGGGTGACAGGTCTGCGGACGGCGCTGGAATTGCGTGGTACGATATGCCTGTCGCTGGATACGCAACAGCAAGACAAGCAAAGTATTTGCGTGTCACGAAGCTTTGGCAAAAGCATCGATGACTATGACGCGCTGCATGATATTGTATCAACCTTTGCCACTATGGCGGCGGCCAAATTGCGTAAGGGCAAGATGGTGGCTGGTGGGCTTAGTGTTTTTATCCGGACGAATACGTTCCAGCAGGATCAGCCGCAATATTCGAATGCGCAGACGATAGGCATGACCCCCGCCACAAATAGCACACAGGAGATTCACAAAGCAGCCCAGCAGATATTGAAAAACATATATCGTGCGGGCCACCACTATAAAAAGGCAGGTATTTTGCTGCTGGATCTTTGCCGGGCAGAGGCGCGCCCCGACATGCTGTTCGATACGGAAAACCCGCGTAACAGCAAATTGATCGAAAGCTGCGATGCCATTAATCAGAAATTCGGTGTTGGTAGCGTTCAATATGGTCAGCTTAAACGGCCTAGAGGCTGGTATGCACCGCAGAAATATCGATCGCCCCATTATACAACAAGCTGGGCTGATATACCGTTGGCCTCTGCACAGGATAATTTTTTCCAGCCTACTGACATGTATCAGCATATAGGTGATCACCAAGATGACCGCCGTGATGAAGGCGATGCAGGCACAAATGGCTGAAATTTGACTTTAAACCATCAATGGCTTAGTTTCGACTAAAGTCGTAAATAGGATAAATTGTGCCCGTTAAAAATTCATCTTCTAACATCCTGTCAGATGGCAATATTGATAGCACTCTTGGTGGCAGAATTTTCAAATGCCGTGAGCAGGCTGGATTAAGCCTCAACATGCTTGCTCATCTTGTTGGTGTTAACCCATCAACGCTTGCATCATGGGAAAATGATAGCAGCGAGCCTCGTGTTAACAAGCTTGTATCAATGGCTGGTATATTGGGCGTCAGCCCGACCTATTTCATTGCCGAAGAAGGCCATAGCGGTAGTGCAACAAAGCCAGCAAGAGGCCGCACCGGAAAGCTTATTTCAAATCTAAAATCTGAAATAAACGAAATAAATGAAGAGCAGAAAATTCTGACCAAACGGTTGAAAAAAATTAATCTGCTTATTCAAAAACTTTAGATTAAAGCCGCAAACACACAGGCTATTAAAGTCTTTCTATTTAAAGTCTTGGCGATGTTTTTGTTTGCGCGTGACCCTAGTGAAGGGGCGTTATATGCACGGGGTTTGTTGGCTTGATCAGCATCAGGCTGGCAAATAGCAACGCGCTGGCGATGGCAAACATAATCATAACAGATATGAAAACATGTTCGCTAAAGGCAAGTAAAAAGCCGCCAATGCTTGGGCCAATTGCTAAACCGACAACACGCGGCATACCGATCCAGCCTTTTGCCCGACCATATACATCAGCGCCAAAATAAAGATTGGTCACAAAGCCAAAAGACACCGTTAGAATACCATGTCCCATACCAAATAATGCCATAGCCACTATCGCCAAAGGCAAGGTGCCAGCCAATAGCGCTATCAGCGACAACGGGATCAAAAGACCAGCTATGAGACCGGTGATGCGGGCATCAATATGATGGCCAAATTTCATTTCAACAAGCCTGCCTATAACCTGAAACGGGCCGTAGATGCTGGCCAGAATGACAGCAAGAAACGCATTTTCAAATTGTAGCTGGAACCAGTTCACCCATAATAATGTTGTGGCCGAAAACAGAAAATATTCAAAGCCGCCGGCGCTGGCGAGGATAAAGATGGCGCGCTTTTCGGCGGTTGACAGCAAGCCCCAGCGGAATGGCTTGGCTTTAGCATGATCTTGCTTGGCTGGGGCATAGCGTTCATGTTTATAGGTTGAAATCAGCCAGCTGAAACCCAGAAGAATGAAAGCCAATACCAGACAGGCATAAAGCAATCCCATAACACTGATAAGCGGATAGATAGATATCCATGTGAGGGTGCTGGCGACGCCGCCATAAAAAGAGATTATGGAAATATTCTTTCGTGAATTGATTTCGTCAAATTGCACAGCGGCACTAAAGGCAACTTCATAAGTGGACATGGCAAGACCAATACCGATTAGGACAAAGCAGAAGCCAAGCCAGTAAAAGCTGGTCAGGAATGTATATTCCAACGCGCCAAGGCCAAAGAAGCCACATGCGCCTAGTAAAAACCCTAACTTGAGAACGTTCAATGCGCCAAACCGGTCAGCCCAGCTACCAACCAGGGGCGTCAATAAGGCCTGCGTGACTATCGCCAGACTTAAAATCGTCATGACCACGGCTTCGGATGTATCTAATAAGGTTGCGATATGCGTTTTTAGTGGCGCAAAGGCATAAAATAACGCGCCATAAGCCACAATCTGGCTCATGCCAAGCATATGGACGGGGACTTTATGCGCACGGATGGTGGCGTTTTGAGAAAGAGACAAGATTTACGGCCTGAATAGATTGCCAATCAAATATACATCAATTTGGCATGGATATTCCAAAAATCAGTGTGGATACTATTAATAGCTATCTGCATGGGGATATGAATTACAAATATATACGAATTTTAGCGCGGCATTCATCGCAGTTGATATATAGTGTGAACACCATTTCATGGATATGAAACCTCAGGTAAACGCGTAACAGCACAATTTATGAACTTTGTACGAAGCAGAAAAGGATAGCCATATAATGGATTATATATTCACGCCAGCAGCACAGGTGAG
>NZ_CBFHNB010000100.1:0-3409 GCF_965657105.1 Puniceispirillum sp. (SeqCode) | reverse complement strand
AAAATATGCCTAAATTACAATCGCCTATTCTTCAGGCACCTATTCACCCAGGCGAACATCTGGCTGAATTCCTAGAGGAATACGGCATTAGTGAATATCGTCTGGCCAAGACAATCAATGTAGCCCCTGTTCGCATCAACCGCATCGTTAAGGGCAAACAAACTATCACCGCCGACACCGCGATCCGGCTCGGCAAGGCATTCAACATGTCGGCTGAATTCTGGCTCAATCTTCAAAAATTTTATGAATTGAGTTGCGCCAGACAAGCAGTCATCGACCATATCAAACCCCTAATAGAACCGCCAGTTGCGGCATAAACAGTTGCAGCATAAACAGTTGCGGCATAAAAAAGAGGAGCCTAAGCCCCTCTTTCTTTATTGATGTAAACCTTATCAAATTCAGATGATTAGAAGCTCATCCGGATTTGAACATATGTGGCTGTTGCATCATTACTTTTGTTTTCTTTTGCTTCTGTAGCCTTAACTTCCTTAGTCGCATCGGTATATTCACTCATGGTGTAAATAAGATTAGCCGTTAAACCGGGCGCAATCGTGTATTTCACTCCAAGTGCATTGGATGAATATTCATCACCCATATGCGTCCCTGCATCTTCCTTGTTCTTGAAATTGATGAAATTCAAGGTCAGGGCATCCGTTGCATTATAGGCCAATTCGATTTCAGTGGCTTCCTGGTCAGATGTTTTTGCAGTTTTGGCATCTGCCTCTTTCTTATTACGCTCCTTTGCATTGCCAATCTGGACAGCTGACAACGTGAAGTCACCCCTTGAAACCTCAAGACCAACTTCTGTGATGTCATTATCAGTCGATGCTGCAACAGAATCCTTAGCTTTCATTGACTCAGTTCCATAACTCACTTTTAAGCCAGTACCGTCCATGACATCCATGCCATATGTAACACGCCATGAAGTAGAGTCACCCTTGCTATCACCACCAGCATCAGCCATTGAAACACCTAGCTTCAGGCCGGAAATACTTGGTGAATCATAGATGATCTTTGAGCTTTTGCCTGATGTGGTAATATATGAACCAGTCATAATACCACTATCCTTCTGTACAGCATCTGGCGCTGGCTGTTGTCCCCCTTTGATGGTTCCACGCCAGTCTGCACCAAGCGAGCCTGAATAAAGCGGTGCCCATTGGCGACCAACCGTTACTTTACCCCAATCATCACTCATATAGATATAGTTACGGTCAACGCCAGTTGTGCCTTCACGTAAACGCGCGGCGGCACCATAGGTCAGACCAGAGTCAGCCGTTTGATCAGCGTTGAACCAGATTTCCAGCCCTTCGCCCATTGATGTGTTGTTGTTTCCAGAGTCAGTTTCTGGAACATCAACATAATCATCCGACCAAGATTTATATGTAAATTGGGCATTACCGCTGATGCTGAGATCAGCCAGCGCCGAAGTAACACCGCCCAGCGCAATCAAGGCTGTCGTTGTCATTAATAGTCTTTTCATCTCGAAACTCCCTTTCGGTTTGATGAAATGTCAAACGGAACGGCGTAACGGGGAGTGCGTACAAAACAGCTTTTTCGACAAATCATGAACCAAACCGTTTAGAAAGATAGGCACCCAAAAGGCGGATGCTTTAAAACGGATAAAGCGACATGACGTGGCACCGAAAAAGAAAAGGCCGAACCATAACGTAAAAGATATACGACACCATGCCGCACATCTCTTGTTATGAGTGCGCCCTTGGGCCAGTTTATTCAATTTTTACAGTGGGTTTAGGCCTTAAACCAAATATTATTTGTTGTATAAATACAACTATTTAGTTTGTTCTAAATAAGCAGTTTCATAAAAATCTAGGTTTTCCGCCATTTTATCTGCTGGGCATTATCGGGGCGGTCATATCGGGGCGGTCATATCGGGGGCGGCTATATCTGGACTGCTATGTTGGGCGGCTATGTTAAAGTTGATCCTGTCAGGGTGAAATTGTCATACAGATGCGTCACGCCACCTGATCGCAAGCGGCCTGTTCCGGTGACCGATAGCCGAAGCCGAATATAAATCGCCTGATGTGATCGACCCTGGGGGATGACCAGATGCGGTGCCATATCGATATCAATGCGATATTCGGCTGTATAGCCAGCCCGCGCATTAAATGAAGCACCACTGGGTTTTGGCACATGCACACGCGCCAGCTTGACGCTGACAATGCCATTGAAATTCCGATAGGTGGCATAATGTTCGGTCTGGGCATTATGATAAGCTGTCGCATCAAACAGACCAGAACGGATACGATGCGCACGGGCAACCATAATGCCGCCACGATCCGGCGCACCGATAAAAATCTCGATCGGACAGCGGAACCCCCGCAAAATATCGCCCCAAGGCTGGGCGCCAGTGTCAGGACGGTAAAAACTCGATAAGGTCAGTTTTGGCGTGCGTGACCAGAACCGGCTGAAATAGCCCTCGGCGTTTTGAGGGCGATTGGCACCATGCGTATCATCAAACGTCAGAATTGTTTTATCCGCATCAGATAGCGTTGCGGAAAAGGCATCTGGGGCAACCCGAAGCGGGCCAAAGGTGAATATACCGCTTCGGGCGGGCGACTTAGGCGCGCTGATCCGTCGATCCTGCGTAAAGGTATGAAAGCCTGTGCCCTTTTGCGTGGGCATGATGATGCGGGGCGCCAGGATAAAGCCGTTATCCGCAATACCTTCCCCTTGCGGTCCTTGCGGCCCTTGGGGTCCGCGCACCCCTGTGGCACCTTGTGGCCCTTGCTGACCTCGATCCCCCCTTGGTCCGGTTATGGGTGCCAATGCGGTGGCTGTCACTTGCGGTGAAAATGCCGATATCTGGCCTGTATGCCGGACATAACGAAGCCGGAAACGGACAGGCTGACCAGCTGTCAATCCGGCGGCTGTCCATGCTGTTGCTGTCGTTTGACCCAGCTTGGTTTCGCTACTGCGTCCCTGCTGTGCCCATACCTCATAATGCGCCAATCCGGCATCAGCCACCGCTGTCCAGCGTAATTGCACCAACCCCTGTCCAGCGATTGCCCGCAATCCCTCTGGTGCCGCCACTGCTTCTGTTTGGACAAGGGCGGGCAAAGGCGCATGATGATGCAGGGGCACCCCGCGACGGCTTGTCCAGCTGATCGGCGCAATGGAAAACCGCCATGACTGCCTGTCACTAGCAGATAAATCTGCATCAGCGCCATCATCACCAATCACATCGAACATGGCCGCAGGGGCACTGGTTTGCGCGGTTTGTACCGTGCCATCAGGTGCCGTTGCTGTCACATGCCAACCAGACAGGCGCGTATCATATGGGCTTTCCCAGGTGATATAGATCTGTTGTGCCAGCCCTGTACTGCGCCGAATTTCTGCCACCTCAAGCCGGATCTGCGTGGCGGCTGGCAGGGGCGCCGAAAAGTCAGGT
>NZ_CBFHNB010000099.1:0-3420 GCF_965657105.1 Puniceispirillum sp. (SeqCode) | reverse complement strand
AATGGGTGTGTCTGAAATCATCGTATGCACAAGTTCAATGAGTTCAGCTTCAGCGCGCTGTTTGTCCAGATGGGCGGCATTCTGGGTGATGACTTGACGCAAATGCGCGGTCTTTGGCAAACCAACTATGGGACCGTCAAACCCAGCTAATGTGCGTGCATAAGCAGGCTGGGTAAGGGTGTGGGCATCAAAGGTAAGAATACCAAGCCGTTGTCCATATTGTGCTTGCAATCGCGGCATATCAATCAATGCCGAACCAACAAAGGGAAGGCGCGTGCGGCGGGCAAGATGTTTCTGCCAATAGCATAAAAACCCACAAGATGTAGCGATAACGTCATCATCGTCTGCGGTGCGATCAATAAGATCAATCGCCGCTTCAAAACCACTGATATCGGTATGGTCAGGATAATCAGTGACGATGGCTTTTACGGTAGCTGTAGGAATGGTCACAATATCAATGGCACAGTCATAGCTGTCCGGTGAAGCAACATCTCCAGGTAAACGCGGAAACGCTGTATCAAGTTGCAAGACTGTCAGTTTTGCCATAGATGTCTCCGGCTATATCCGGTTTAGCTTGACGGGCCTTGGCGCACATTATCCGGTAACCATGTCGCAAGCTCTGGCCATATCACCAGAATGACCACCATTAACACCATCAGCAGAACCATCGGAATGGCAGTACGCGCGATATAGGAAATCTCATGTTTGGTCATGCCTTGTAGAACAAACAGATTGAAACCAATAGGCGGCGTTACCTGTGCCATTTCGACAACGACAACGACAAATACGCCAAACCATATCACATCAATGCCAGCTTGCCGGATCATCGGCTCGACGATTGCCATAGTCAAAACGACCGAGGAAATACCATCCAAAAACATACCAAGGATGATATAAAAGACCGTCAATGCGGCAATCAAAACGATTGGTGATAATTGCATTTCATCAATCCAGCCAGCCAAGGCGCGCGGCAAGCCGGTAAAGCCCATAGATAAAGACAGGAATGACGCGCCCATCAAAATGAGCGCAATCATCGCCGATGTGCGGGTAGCCCCCATGAGGCTGGACAAAAAGGTCTCCATCGATAAGGAGCGTTGCAAAGCCGCCAGCCCCAAAGCCCCGACAACACCTACGGCAGCAGCTTCGGTGGCGGTGGCCCAGCCAAAATACATTGACCCGATAACAAGAAACACCAGCATAAGAACGGGAGCTAGAAACCGGCTGTCTTTAATCATTTGAGATAATGATATTGATGGCTCAGCGGCAGGACGTTCGGATGGACGTAAAAAATGCCACGCTATGATATAGGCCATAAATAGACCCGCTAGAACCAATCCGGGAATAACACCAGCCAGAAATAATTTGGTAATCGACTCATTGATCGATACGCCATAGACAATAAGCGTCAATGATGGCGGAATCATAAGTCCCAAGGTGGCGGCACCAGCCAAGGTGCCGATAATCATATATTCTGGATAGCCACGTTGACGTAATTCAGGGATCGACATTTTGCCTACAGTGGTCAAAGTCGCCGCCGATGAACCCGATACAGCCGCAAAAAGAGTACATCCGGCGATATTCGTATGAAGCAAACCGCCAGGCAACCAACGCATCCACGGTGCCAACCCACGGAACATATCCTCGGATAATCGCGTTCGGTACAGAATCTCACCCATCCATATGAATAGGGGCAAGGCGGTCAGAGTCCAGCTTGAGGCACCTGTCCAGATGGTCGTAATCATCGCATCGCCAGCAGGGCGCGAGGTGAATAGCTCCATCCCCACAAAGGCAACGCCAACAAGCGCAAGGCCAACCCATACAGAGCTACCAAGCATGGCAAATAGAACGAATAGGAAAATACCGGTGGCATATAGTTCGGTCATTCGACTACTTCCCCCTTGATAGCGGTTTCACTTGTTACAAGCAGACGAATCAGATTGTCCCATAAGGCAATGGCCAACAGAATTGTACCAATCGACATCGGTATCTGTGGCACCCAGACCGGGGTAAATATCAATTCATTACTGGTATTTGCCCATAATGTTGCCCATTCGGTTGGGAAAGTGCCTGGCATTTTGAGTATCGATAAAATCCATTCGGGGATCTGATCTTGACCTTGTGTCCGGTCATTCAAAATTTCTGACATGAAATTTGTTTTTACCGCAAAACGGGCAAAATATGTCGCAGTTACCGCCGCAATCAGCGTTGCAAAGGCATCTAGCCAAAGTTTGGTAAAACGGTTCAGATTTAACAGAATCGATACCCGGATATGCGCACCACGACTCAACGCATGAGCCAGCGCAAAGAATGACGTTGCGGCCATCGCATAGCCAGCAAATTCAGTTGAGCCTTCAAAAGGTATGTTGAGCCAACGCGCCGCCATTTGCGCCATGATGATAACCAGTATTGTAATCATAAAAATGGCGGCAATGATGCCCGAGGCAAGATACACACGATCAAGCATACGCCATACTGGTTTTAGCAGAGGCTGGATGCGGACACGGGCAAGACGACAGAACAAAGCGCCTATGGCAGGAAGAATGAACAACCAGAACCATAGCGGTAATCCGAGTAATAGGGGCCAATTTGTCATAATTAAATCTATGCCCCCTACCAATGGCAAGGGGCATAATCATTTCATCTTCAGTTACATTGACTTGTAGGCGTCAATGATGGCTTGGCCATCTGCACCTGTCGAAGCGAGCCAGTCGGCCTGCATTTTTGCACCAATAGCCTTTAGTTCTTTAAGGAAATCGGCGCTTGCATCTTCAACACTCATGCCATTGGATTCAAGCTGTTCGAAATACCAGTTGGCGAGTTCTGCTGACTTTGCAGAGCAATCAGCACCAGTTTCGTCAGCCGCTTTCTGAATGGCTGATTTTGTGCTACTGTCGAGACCATTCCAAACACCTTTATTGACGATGACATAGTTCCGCGGCAACCACGCATTCACTTTATAGTAATGGGTGAGATGTTCCCACACTTTCCGGTCATAGCCCGTTGAACCAGAAGAAATGAAACTTTCAGCGACGCCTGTTGCCAGTGCTTGCGATAGTTCGGCAGCTTCAACCTGAACCGGTGTCATGCCAAGCTCTTTTGCAAAGGTTGCGGTCGCTGAATTATAGGAACGAAATTTCACACCTTGGGTATCGGCAGATGAATTAACAGCTTTCTTGAAATAGAACCCCTGACCAGGCCAAGGGCAGGTATATAGGGCAACAAGATTCAGACTATCAAGCTGGGCGTTGACCTTATTTTTTGCAGCAGCCCATAATTTGTTGTTATCTGCATATGTGGTCGCCAGAAACGGCAAGTTGTCCCAGCCCAGAAGCGGTGCCTCATTTGCATGTGCAGACATGAAGCGTTCACCAATAGGTGCCTGGCCAGTTTGAACAGCACGCTTGATTTCACCACCTTTAA
>NZ_CBFHNB010000098.1:0-3537 GCF_965657105.1 Puniceispirillum sp. (SeqCode) | reverse complement strand
CCTGTATAATTATATAAATACAATTACTTATATTTTTTTAGTTTGACAGATCACTCCGCTGTAAGTATTTTTTCATAGTTGAGTATAAGCATCAAACTGGTCGGCATTAGTTAAGCCGTATTCAAAAAGCTGCAGAGTGAACCACGTAGGCCGCCAATACTCAAAAAGGCTGCGCTGCAAACCTTTATCCAAGCAGTGGGCTTTATAGTGGATCTTTTATTGCCGGCAGCGTCATTTCTTAAAAAGCGTCTGCAACAGCCACACCCCCCATTGAGACGATTGCTTCACGAACAACCACTTTCAGAGAGTCGGCAAGGGCTGATCGAAGTCGAAATTTGGGAACCAACATCGCTACTCGGACACCGTGCTCAAGCGTAAATGGATAGAAAACTATGTTTTTTTGCGATGAATTGATGAGCTCGTAGCTTGACTTCGTGAGTGAGTCAACAAAGGAGTAACCAATATTGCGCTCGACAAAAAGGAGGCTGGAAATCGCCGTTTGCAAATCAACGCGCTGGAAAAATTTTCCACCATATTGTTCGACAGTGTTTTTAATCTGCTTGGTTGTATAATGGTCGCCGTAAAGACCAACAAAGGGCATTCCATCAAGATCCTGCGGCGTAATGGTCTTCTGATTGGCCAACTTTATATTGGCATTGATAGCCAGAAAACCAGGCAGTTTATATTCTTCGATGAAATAGGACTCGCCAGCAAGATCGCGCCGCGGTTCAGCTAGACCTAGGTCATATTGCTGCGATGCAATCAATTCATGAGTGGTTGGTGAAGTGCGTGCCATGAAAGAAATTTTGACGTCAGGGCGTTCAGCAATATAGTTAGCTAATATCCTGGGCATCAAAAATTGCGCTGCCGATGGCAGACAGGCAATGCGCAAATCACCAACGGTACCTTTTCTAACTGTGGTCAGTAATTCCTCGGTAACATCCAGCCTGTTAATTAGGTCTTCACTTCGTTCCAAGAGGAAATGCGCTTCAGCCGTCGGGACAAGTTTACCACCCGTGCGCTCAAAAAGTGTCAGGTCAAGCATATCTTCAAGCGTCTTGATGCCCGAAGATACGGCTGGTTGCGTTCGGTTTACAGCTGCCGCTGCTTGAGACAAGGAGCCGAACTTCATTACAGCATTAAAAAAGCGAAGTTGTTGTATCGTTATCATTAATAAAATCTATAGATATAGCAAAATTATTAAATTGAATTTATTAAAAACACATCTGATAGTCAAGAATGCATGGCTAAGCGCCATACAGTGAGACAATCGATAACCGTCTTTTCGAATGGTTTCGAAAGCAAGGGGAGGAATATAATGACAATTGATTATTCTAAACGGTCTTTCTTAAAGGCCTCAACAAGTCTGGGCGTTGCTGCGGCAACTATTCCCATGGCGAAGTTTGCATGGGCCGCAGGTAAGCCGGTGGAACCTATGAACCTACTGACTTCGAATGCCAGCTTTGATCCGGTTCGTCCAGAAATGGGTCGGTTGATCGCCCAAGCCTGTAAATCAATTGGCTGGGATGTGACACTTGCCGCCGAAGATTACAATATGGGCATTAACAAGGTGTTTCAGGAGAAAGATTTTGATATGTTCATCGTCCGCTGGACTGGACGTGCGAACCGTGTTGATCCTGAAACCTTTACCCGGATGATGTTCCACACAGATGGCAACTATAACAAATGGGGTTATGACAACGCATCGATCAATGAAATGGGCGATATGCAGCAAAAAGAGATGGATGTGGAAAAGCGCCGCGCAATCGTTAAAGCGATGCAGCGCAAGCTATATGAAGACGTGGCCGCATCTCCTATTGTTCACCCCAGCATGACCAATGCTTATCGTGAAGATCGTCTTGATGGCGTTGTGCCTCAGCTTGGTGAAGGAATTGGTAGCTTGTGGACTGATTTGAACATGTCTGTCAAATCAGGTGACGGCTATGTCCGCAATGGTCAGACATCTGCGCTGAAAAACCTAAACCCAGTAAGTGTTACGGACTCAAACGAGTTTAAAGAACTTCGGACTATCTATGACCGTTTGATTCAAGTTGGACCGAATGGTGAATTGGTGCCATGGGCAGCGACATCGGTTAAAGCTGTTGATAACACAACCATTGATATTGTGTTGCGTGATGGAATGAAATTCCATGATGGCAATCCTGTAACCATCGAAGATGTCAAATTCACTTTTGAGTATTATAAAAAGTGGAAGGCGCCATTCTTTATCTCATCTTTGGAAAAATTTGAAGATATGTCGATTACTGGTTCTAACAGCATGCGTATCAAGCTGTCTGAGCCTCATGCGCCTTTGATGATCAACTTCTTTGCGCAAATTTTCATCATCCCACAGCATATCTGGAAGGACATTCCAGAAAAAGCGGGTGTTGACGATGTTCTAAACTTTGCCAATGACAACCCAATTGGAAGTGGGCCATTCAGGTTCGACTATTGGGATCGCGGTAAGGAGCTTAAGGTTTCAGCCTTTGATCAGCATTTTGCCAAGCCAAAATGTGCGGGCATGATCCGGATCACCTATGGCAGCCATGATGCGATGGCAGCAGCCATCGAGGCAGGTGAATGTGACCGTACGCGCTATATTCTCAAGCCAACATTGGTGCAGGATCTTAACAAGATCAACGGTATCGTTGGTAAGGGTTATGCAAGTCATGGTTGGTACGGCTTTATGTTCAACCATACGCGTGGTCCGTTGCAGGATCGCGCCTTCCGTGAGGCTGTCGATCACCTCGTGCCGCGGGATGTCATTCGTGAAGTGATTATGTCGGGCTTTGCCACAAATGGTGGTTCGACCATAGCGCCTGCTAATGAGTATTGGCATGAAGCTGCCATCAAGCCACGGGCAAATAATGTTAAGCTGGCCAAAGATATCTTGTCTAAAGCTGGTTATAGCTGGGATTCCTCCGGCACACTGCATTACCCGGGCTAATCACGGGAAGCGTAGTTGTCAAAATATGTGTTGGGCAGGTGGCAGATTTGTCTCCTGCCTTCCCAGACTACATATTTATTAATACATACTTTATAACAAATATTTCTGGAGACCCGAGCGTGGCTGAATATCTCCTTAGGCGGCTTTTTTACACAATCCTTACGATTTTTGCCGTTGCATCCATTTTGTTCATTATTTTCCGGTTGTTGCCAGGTGATGCTACTATGCAGGTAATCAGTCCGGCCATGGATGAATCTGTGCAAAAGCGTATGAAAGAAGCGTTTGGTCTCGATAAATCGCTTTGGCACCAATATCTGATCTATCTGAAAAATCTTGTTACCTTTGACTGGGGACGCTCTTTTGTTACGTCTCAACCAGTGATGGACATTCTTCAATACCGGTTCTGGAATACAGTTTTGCTAATGTCTGCAGGCATGTGTTTTACCCTCGTAATTGGTATCGGTGCAGGCATTTTGATGGCGTGGCATCGTAATGGCGCTATTGACGTCATTGGCACTGTCTCTGGACTGGTGTTTCAGGCAGCGCCGCCTTTTGTCACCGGATTACTGCTTTTGATGTTGCTTAGCTAT
>NZ_CBFHNB010000097.1:0-3544 GCF_965657105.1 Puniceispirillum sp. (SeqCode) | reverse complement strand
GTGTTGGTGCATCACGAATGCAGACTATTTTTCATCATGTCATCCCGCTAGCCTTACCCGGCATGCTGACAGGTACGATTATCGGAATGGCGCAGGCGCTTGGGGAAACAGCGCCGCTATTGATGATTGGTATGGTTGCCTTTATCGTCGACATTCCTAACAGTGTGATGGATCCAGGTACGGTGTTGCCAGTACAGATTTTCATGTGGGCGGATTTTGCCGAGCGTATGTTTATTCAAAAAACAAGTGCTGCCATTATTGTGTTACTGGCATTTCTGGTTGGTATGAATGCATTTGCAATAGTGCTCAGGAAACGCTTAGAACGCCGCTGGTAGTCAGGTTGTGCATATGCAAAAGCATTTAGGGATACATATATCTAATGAAGAGATTGAGAGTGACACAATGAGCAAGGCAGAGGTTCACACCGATACAGTTGGTGATATTTATGTTGATGATGCGCGTATGACAGCTCGCAAAGTCGATGTTTTTTATGGCGACAAGAAAGCTATTGATGATGTATCGCTTGATATTGCCAGCAAAGAGGTTATTTCGCTTATCGGCCCGTCAGGTTGTGGAAAGTCAACATTTTTGCGCTGTTTAAACCGTATGAATGACACTATCGATTCATGCCGCGTTAAGGGAACAATCGCGCTTGATGGTCAGGATATATATGACTCTTCGATTGATGTTGTGCCGTTGCGTGCCCGCGTGGGCATGGTATTTCAAAAGCCCAACCCTTTTCCAAAGTCAATTTATGATAATGTCGCCTATGGCCCCCGTATTCACGGGCTGGCATCTGACAAAGCGCATCTGGATGCTATTGTCGAAGAAGCTTTACAGCGGGCTGGCCTATGGGCCGAAGTGCATGACCGGCTAACCCAGTCAGGCACCGGCTTGTCAGGAGGTCAGCAACAGCGTCTTTGTATTGCGCGGGCAATAGCGGTTAGCCCCGAAGTCATTCTGATGGATGAACCCTGTTCAGCGCTTGACCCTATTGCTACGGCGAAAGTTGAAGAACTTATAAATGAACTTAGTGCAGATTATTCGATCGTGATCGTCACGCACTCGATGCAGCAGGCGGCTCGAATTTCACAACGCACAGCTTATTTTCACCTGGGCAAACTTATCGAAGTTGGACAGACCAAGGATGTGTTTACCAACCCGTTGAACCAGCAAACAGAAGCCTATATTTCCGGTAAGATTGGATAATAGAAACATGGAAAATTCGCATATAGTTTCGGCATTTGATGATGATCTGAATAATTTGAACATCCGTATTGAACAGCTTGGCAATCTGGCCAGAGATCGATTTGTCATGGCGCTTGATGCCATTGCCACGCAGGATGAAAAGACGCTTGATCAGATTATCCAGGGTGATAAAGAGCTTGATGTTCTGGAGGCTGAAATTATCCAGAATGCCTTTGAGATTATTGCCCTACGTTCACCACGGGCATCTGATTTGCGCCGGGTTGTTGTGGCCTCTAAAATTGCACGCATTTTTGAGCGTGTTGGCGATTTTTCCAAGAATATCGCTATGCGAACCAAAGCCATGGCAGCGTCAGGTCATGAAACCATTCCGGATGTGAATATCGGGCGCATGGGTCATATGGCCGAAGCAATGATGAATGATGCCATGCAGGCTTATCAGGATCTCGATATCAAAGTTGCGATTGATCTTCGTAACAGTGATGTGGAGTTAGATCACATGCATACAGCCTTTTATAATGAAGTTATCGCAATGATGACCGACAATAGCAAAATGGTTGGTAGTGGTGCGCATTTGTTATTTATTGGCAAAAATATCGAGCGTATCGGTGATTATATGACCGGTATTGCCGAAGAAGTACATTTCCTCGTTGAGGGTGTGCAGCTTGATGATGAAAGACCCAAGGCCGATAAAACCAGCTCAAAATTGTCCTAATATAACGTGAATGGGTATAACGTGAATGGGTGGTCTTAAATGATGAATGCGAAAATCCTGATTGCTGATGACGAACCAAACCAGCTTGAGTTGCTTTCGTTCAATTTACGGCAGGCAGGTTTTATTGTGTTCGAAGCTGCTGATGGCAGGCAAGCGGTTAATATGGTTGAGGATCTGCAGCCCGATCTGATTATTCTGGACTGGATGATGCCGCATATGTCAGGGATTGAGGTTTGTCGACTATTCCGCTCACGGACAGAAACTAAAGGCCTGCCTGTGATCATTCTGAGTGCCCGTGGTGAAGAAGGCGACCGGACTTTGGGGCTGGATACAGGCGCGGATGACTATATCACCAAGCCCTTTTCCCCGCGCGAATTGGTATCGCGTGTTAAAGCCCTGCTACGCCGCGCGCGCCCCGCTTTGGCAAGCGATATGATGGAATTTGAAGATCTGCAGATTTTTCCAAGCCGAATGGAAGTGCGTCGAGCTGGCAAAACTGTGCCGCTAGGCCCAAAGGAATATCAACTGCTTTTGACATTGTTTGAACGCCCTGGTCAGGTGTTCAGCCGTCCACTTTTGCTCGATCGGGTCTGGGGGCATGGCGTGTTTGTCGAAGAGCGCACGGTCGATGTGCATTTCAGCCGTCTGCGTAAAGCGATCAATGGCGCGGCATCGGACAATGACAAGCGCCCAAATTTGATCCGTACGGTGCGGGGCGGTGGTTATGCCCTAGGCACGATTAGCTAATCTGTGTTCCAGTAACTAATATTACCGCCGTGTTCTATCTTGATAGGCCGAGGGGTAACGCCAAATTGCTTACGAAACAGGCTGTAAAATTGCGATAATGATCCAAAGCCTGAATCCAGCGCAATGCTGACAATCTTGTCATTCGTATCCATCAATAATGCGCGCGCGTGATTAAGGCGTAATTCATTCACATATTGTGTGAGTGACCGTTGTATCGGTTCACTCTGTTTCGTCATTGGTTATATACCGCTGATGTTTCTCAATTTGGTTAGTCTAAGCGTTTAAATCCTAACAGTCAGTTTTGGGCTTTACCAATTAATTTGTAATCAAGCACAGGTTTTTATAGCCCCTGATTAGCCAAAGGTGTTGAATGGAGAATGATCTGTTTATGTGTGATTTTGATGATTTGGAGTAATGATGATTGGGCGTCGTGATGAATAAAGCCGAGATCCCGATTTTTGACGGGCATAACGATGTATTGTTCCGCCTTTTTCAGGCCGGTGGACGCGATCAGGCCACTAGTTTTATCACGGGTCGTGATGGTCATATTGATCTGATGAAGGCCAAGTCAGGCGGTTTGGCGGGTGGGTTTTTTGCCATTTATGTCCCGTCGCCAGTTGATCTTGCTCTCAAATTTGAATTGATGACACAGGATAGTTATGATCTGCCACTACCTCCAGCGATTGATGTGACTGATGCCTTGCCGATTGCCTTGCAACAGGCGGCGCTACTTGCCGAGCTTGAGACGCTGGGCGCGTTGAAAATCTGTACCAGCGTAGATGATATTCGTAGCTGTATGAAAAGCGGAATCATGGCTGCCATCATGCATATGGAAGGGGCAGAGGCTATTGATGCCGATCTATATAATCTGGATAT
>NZ_CBFHNB010000096.1:0-3661 GCF_965657105.1 Puniceispirillum sp. (SeqCode) | reverse complement strand
TGATTGTTGGTTGTGGGCCAGCGGGGCTGACTTTGGCTGCCCAGCTTGCGGCGTTTCCCGAGATTAATACGCGGATTGTCGATGCCAAACCCGGACGTTTGGCGCTGGGACAGGCTGATGGCATTGCCTGCCGGACGATGGAGATGTTTGCCGCCTTCGGGTTTGCCGAACGGGTGATGCGCGAAGCCTATTGGGTCAATGAGGTGGCGTTCTGGGAACCAGACACCATTTCAAATTCAGGCGCACCGGATCATCAGCCCGACTCAACTGGTTTAATCCCGATCATGCGTAACCGCATCATTCAGGATACCGAAGATGGGCTGTCCGAATTTCCGCATGTGATTTTGAATCAGGCGCGGGTGCATGATTTCTATCTTGATGTCATGGCCAAATCACCTGCCGCGATCACTCCGGATTATGCGCGGGCGTTTCGTGACCTGACTATTGATAATGATGCTGATAACACGCATCCGGTTACGGTGACGCTGGCGCGCACCGACGCCGCGCATGATGGCGAGATTGAAACGCTACGCGCCCGTTATGTGGTGGGATGTGATGGTGCGCGCAGTCAGGTGCGTCATGCGCTTGGCCACTGGCTCGAAGGGGATTCGGCGAATAAGGCCTGGGGCGTGATGGATGTGCTGGCGGTGACCGACTTTCCCGATATCAGGCGCAAAGCGATCATCCATTCGGCCGAGGCAGGTAATCTGCTGATCATCCCGCGCGAAGGCGGTTATCTGGTGCGTATCTATATTGAGCTAGAGGCGCTGGGTAGTGAAGAGCGTGTTAAAAACCGCAATATCACCGCCGATCATCTGGTGGCGGCGGCGCAAAAGGTGTTTTACCCCTATATATTTGACGTCAAGCAGGTCGCCTGGTGGTCGGTCTATGAGATAGGCCAGCGCCTTTGCGCCAAATTCGACGATGTGCCCCCCAAAGATATGCCCCCTAACGATATGCCTACCGAAGATATGTTGCCCGAAGATAAAACCGCCCGCACCCCGCATGTCTTTATCGCGGGTGATGCCTGTCATACGCATAGCCCGAAAGCTGGACAGGGGATGAATGTATCGATGGGCGATAGTTTCAATCTGGGCTGGAAGCTGGCGGCGGTATTGCGCGGACAGGCGGCACCGCATCTTCTGCATAGCTATTCGGCTGAGCGTCAGGCGGTGGCCAGCGAGTTGATCGATTTTGACCGCGAATTGACGGCCATGTTCAGCACGCGCCCCGAAGACCGCGCCAATCTGGCGCCCGCAGAGTCTGCCACAGACTCTGCCTATACTGCCCCTGAAGTCGCCCCTGAAGTCGCCCCTGAAGTCGCCCCCAAAGACGCTGGCGACGCCAATATTGATCCGGCGATCCTGCAATCCTATTTCATCAAACATGCGCGGTATACGGCGGGCACCATGTTCCGCTATCACCCGTCACTGATATCGGCACCACCCGATCATCAGCATCTGGCGACTGGTTTTGATATCGGTATGCGCTTTCATTCGGCACCGGTGATCCGGCTTGCTGATGCGCTGTCGATGCAGCTTGGCCATGTGATAAAGGCCGCTGGCCGCTGGCATCTATTCGCCTTTGCCGGAGCGGCGGATGATGGGCGCGATGATGGCACCAGTGGCGGGATTAATGGCGGGACAATCGCGGCCTTATGCAGATTTCTGGCGGATGATCCGGCCTCGCCCGTGCGTGCCTATACGCCGGCAGGTGCCGATATCGATGCGGTGCTGGATGTGCGCGCGATTTTCCAGCCGCCGCATGGCACCTTGGCGGCTGAACAGATGCACCCTTTGCTATTGCCGGTAAAAGGCGCGCTGGGTCTGCGCGATTATGAAAAGATTTTTGCGGTCGATCACAAAGCGGGTGCCGATATTTATGATATGCGCGGGATCAATCGTGAACATGGCTGTATGGTGCTGGTGCGCCCGGATCAGCATGTCGCGCATATTCTGCCGCTTGATGGCTATGACGCGCTTAGCCGCTTTTTCGCGGGCTTCATGATCGCCCAATAATATGTGCCCAATAAGATGTGGGCGTTCATATGCGGGGGATGGGGAAAGGGACTCCTCATATGGTGCTGGCTGTTTGATTTGGGATGAACGGTTTATAAGTCCGCGCCTATCCAGCAGGGTTTAACCGTTTCGTAAACAATCTGTCACCTATTTGTATTATTGCGCAGTGATAAAGATCCATCATACATTTTTGGAGATTATTATGCGCAAGACCAATTTGCTTTATACCGTGCCTTTGTCGGCGATCTTCTGTGCTGCGTCATTGATGTCAGCGTCTGCTCTTGAACTTACCGAAATAGGTAGCTTTAAAATTGGCGACGGCGAAGGCTATGCCGAAATGATCCGCTATCACGCGCCCAGCAAGCAGATCATGGTTACCGCATCGGAAACAGGCACGATCGAGCGCATTTCGATTGCCAACCCGCAGGCACCTGTAAAGCAGGCACCGCTTGATCTTGCTGGTGGAGATGTAACCGCCGTTGCCGTGCATGGCGATATGATTGCCGCTTCGATCAAGGCCGATGCAGCCGATGCTGCAGGCATGATTAAGCTGTTTGACAGCACAGGTGCTGAACTGGCCACATTTGCAACAGGCGCTTTGCCCGATAATGTCGGTTTCAGCCCGGATGGACGTTATATTCTGACCGCGAATGAAGGTGAGCCATCAGACGATTACAGTGTCGATCCCGAAGGCAGCTTTACGCTTGTTGATCTGGCTGGCGGCGTTGCCAATGCCAAGGTGACACAGATATCGCTGGCCGGTATCGAGGTGCCAGCTGGTGCGCGTATCGTTAAGCCAGGCAGCAGCTTTGCTGCCGATGCCGAGCCTGAATATCTGACATTCTCAGCCGATGGCAAGATGGCCTATGTCACCTTGCAGGAAAATAACGCGCTTGCTGTTATCGATATTGCGGCGGCAAAGGTGGCCTCGGTTGTCGGCCTTGGCTTCAAGAATGTGTCACGTACCGCGCATGATATGTCAAACAAGGATGGCGGCATCAATATGCAACGCTGGCCAGTCATGATGATGTATCAGCCTGATGCGATTGCATCCTATCAGGTCAAGGGCGCGACCTATCTGGTTACCGCGAATGAAGGCGATGCCAAGGACTATGACGGCTTTTCCGAAGAAACCCGCGTTGCCCAGCTAACGCTGGATGGCACCATGTTCCCGAATGCCGCCACATTGCAAAAGCCGGAACATCTTGGCCGTCTGAAAACCACCACGACCATGGGTGATACCGATGGTGATGGCGATACTGACATCATCTATTCATATGGCGGGCGTTCATTTTCTATCTGGAATACGGATGGCACCTTGATGTTTGACAGTGGCAACGCTTTTGAAACAGTGATCGCCAGCCGCTCGCCTGACGTGTTTAACGCGAATGGTGGTGCCGCAGAATTTGACGATCGTTCGGATGATAAAGGTCCTGAGCCTGAAGCTCTGACCATTGGCGAGATTGATGGCCGCACCTATGCCTTTATCGGTATGGAGCGTAATAACGCGATCTTCACCTATGACATCACCTTGCCGTCTGACCCGCATATGGTGGATTACATGATGCCAGCAGCGCGTCATAATTCGCCAGAAGGTCTTGATTTTATCGCCGCCGCCGACAGCCCGACAGGCACACCATTGC
>NZ_CBFHNB010000095.1:3675-3973 GCF_965657105.1 Puniceispirillum sp. (SeqCode) | reverse complement strand
TGCTAGGGCATGATGTGTTCTGCGACTATGTGCGCCGCCGTGGCCGACTGGCAATACAAACCGGCTTTTCGGATGCGGGTCGCTTTATCGGGCAGATCGCCGCCAATCTGGCGATTGAACGGTTACAGTTAAAAATTGCACAGCTGCTCAAAGACCGGCTGGATGGCGATGTTGACCTGTTGATGTTCAATACACATGGCGAATCATTTGGCCGTGGATGCGCTGGCCCGCGCATAGCTGACCGGCAGAATTTCATTCTGACACCGCATACAAGAGCACGATGCAACGAGATGGGCGT
>NZ_CBFHNB010000095.1:0-3665 GCF_965657105.1 Puniceispirillum sp. (SeqCode) | reverse complement strand
CGTGCGCATTCATCATCAATCAAGTTTTCAGGGTGGTGATGGCTATCGGATGTTTGGTTCGCCAGCCTTGGCGCAATCGACTATCAATCATCTGTTTGCCGCCGAAACCGCGCAACCAAGCTGTGCCTGGCAGCATGATAGCTTCTATCAGAATAACGACTTTGCGCTGGATATGTTTCTGGCGCTAAAAGCCTGGCATGAAAAGCTGTTTTCCGATCCAAGCTATGTAACCTTGCTGGATATTTTTGGTATCAATCTGTTGCCGAAAACTGGCTCACGGCCTGCCAAGCGGGTTGTTCAGGTCGGCATGGGGCGTCAGGATCCGTCAAAGATGCGTGCCATTCCGCATAATGCGATCCTGCAACAGCTTGGGTTTCTGGCGAATGTCATTTCGGGATTTGGCAGCGCGGCGCAGATCGATGCCGATCAATTTGTCGAACTTTATGAAAGCTCGCCGCGCCTGCAACAATTACTTGGGCATGTGCTGGCGGCAAAGGAGCTGGGATCGCTGAATACGGTTCTGGCCTATGCCAAATTACTGGATAATGGCTTTTGGATTGATCGCGGCTATCATGGCTATCAACCGCGTAATTTGCGCGCCTATCGCAAGCTTGGGTTTATGCTGAATGATGACCGGCGCACCCGCGCGGCGCGGCAGATCGTCTGGCGCCTGCGAGATGATTTGATTGACCTGTATCGCCTGTCAAAATTGATTGGCGTTGACGATGTCCGGATTAGCGGCAATGAGCGCGTCAGTCTGGATATAATTCACGCGGTCCGTATCGCGCTGATTATCGACTCGCTAGCGTTGATTTGCCGGGTGCCGCGCTTTGCCGAATCAACACGGCATAGTAATGAAGATGTCCTGCGCCAAGCCTTGAGCCTTAATTTTGATGAAGCGCAAGCCATCATCCGACAAGAATTTTCACTTGATAAAAGCACGCATAGCCAGACCAACGTTGCCGAAGCACAAAATTACCGCGACGAAAGCTATTCCGATTATCAAGCCATCGCCGAACAGATTCTGGCACCGCTGGAGCGCAACAATCAGATGATAAAACGGATCACACAGATGATTAGCGGCCATTACGGCGCGCATGGCTAATCAAGCCGAGCTGGCAATGCTGTGATCAATGGCCGTGCCAAGAAGATCGACAAGTAGGTCAATCTCGGTAGCGGCAATGATGAAAGGCGGCGCGATCAGCACATGGTCGCCTTGCTGGCCATCAATCGTGCCTTGCATCGGATAGCAGATTAGCCCCAAATCAAGTGCCTTTTTCTTGATCGTGCCCGCAATATTGCGCGCGCGCGCAAACGGCGTTTTAGCGGTTCGGTCCTGGACCAATTCAATGCCGCGGAACAGACCCCGCCCCCGAATATCGCCAACAAAAGGATGCTGACCAAGACGGGCATGAAGCCGGTCATTCAACAGCGCGCCTTGCTGGCGAACGCGCGCGCATAAATCATCATCCAGAATACGGTGCATCACCGCCAGCGACGCCGCACAGGCAACCGGATGCCCAAGATAGGTATGGCCATGCTGGAAAAACCCAGAACCAGCAGCGATCGCATCATAGATAGCATCGGTGCAAAGCGCCGCACCAATCGGTTGATAGCCCGCGCCTAGACCTTTGGCGATGGTGACAATATCGGGGGTGATGTGATCCTGTTCACAGGCAAAGAACGATCCGGTGCGCCCCATGCCACACATCACTTCGTCAAGAATCAACAGCACACCATATTTATCGCATATCTCACGAATACGGGTGAAATAACCTGGCACCGATGCCAAAGCCCCCGCGGTAGCACCAACGACAGGTTCAGCCAGAAAGGCCATCACTTTATCTGCACCAACCGCCAGAATTTCAGTTTCAAGCTCATTGGCAACACGCTGGCCATAGTCATATTCGCTTTCGCCAGCCTGTTGATCGCGATAGGCATAGCAAGGCGCAATCAAACTGGTCTCGGCAAGCATTGACTCAAAGAAAGTACGCCGCCAGACATTGCCGCCCGCCGCCAACGCGCCTAGTGTATTGCCATGATAGCTTTGCCGCCGCGAGATAATCCGGTGACGTTCAGGCTGACCGATTTCAACATAATATTGCTTGGCCAGCTTCAAGGCCGCTTCGACCGCCTCGGAGCCACTCGACACAAAATAAGCACGTGTCACGCCTTTGGGGGCATTGGCAATGAGTAGATCGGCCAAGGCCTCGGCAGGTTCGCTGGTAAAGAAAGACGTATGCGCAAAAGCAAGGGTTTCGGTTTGCTTAATCATCGCTTGGCGGACGCTATCATCCGAATGCCCAAGACAGGACACCGCCGCCCCACCCGAAGCATCCAGATAACGCTTGCCTGCTTTATCAACAATGAAACAGCCGTCACCATGTGAGGCAACAGCTAGATCCGCTTTGCTATGACGCGGAAATACTGATTTACTAATCATAAAAACACCCTTGGCTAATCATAAAAGCATCCTTGAAAAACCTGTATATATTTTTTCTTTATTCATTAAGTTGGTAACATATTCAGATGCAATGTAAAACGTTTGTTATATTTCTAATACCTATGTTACAATCGTAACAATTTAGAGTTGCTGTATATTTTGGTTTTGCATAGGATCATGAATATGGGACTACATGACGATCTAAAGCAGCAACATGCTGGCCTGAGCCGCACTCTTCAAAAAGCCAGCGCGGTGATCATTCGGGGGCTGGCTGATGTTCCGTTCCAAAGCATCCGCGAGCTTGCCACCTTAACCGGTGTATCGCCCTTATCAATTATCCGGCTGACGCGTAAATGGGGCTATTCAGGCTATCCCGCATTTCAACGCGCCGTCCGCGCTAATATATATGCGACTACACCATCATCAGCCGCCGATAAATATGACAATGGCGCGTCAGAGCCAACACAGTGGCGGGATAAGACACATGCGCAAATTGCCAAGGTGGCGGCGCGCATCCATACATCACGCCAGGTTCATATTGCTGGCTTTCGCAGTGCGCAAGCCTTTGCAAGCTATATGAATTACATGGGCCGGATGGTTTTTGATAATTTCCATTTGATGACCGAGTCGGGGTTGGCCTCGGCGCAGGATCTGGCACAGATGTCACCTGCCGACACCTTGATTACCTTTTCGACAACACCCTATTCAAGCGAAACTGTCCGCCTTGTTCAGGCTGCGCAATCACTGAACATTCCGACGGTTGCGATTACCGATGATATATTGTCGCCCTTTGGTGATTATGCCGATCTGGTAATCGATGTGCCGATTTCAAAAACCAAACGGCTATTTGAAATGGCCCCCATGATTTCAACGATTGAACATATATTAGAAACTAGCTTTGACATGCTGGGCGAGGATGCCGATGCGCGCATCGCCTATTTCGGGTCACGTATAGCGGCTATTAAAGGCTATTGGTAACGTAACAAGGCGGCCAATCAAAATGCCTATTCGTCATGCCAGACAGCATGGCGTTTTTCAAGAAAGGCATTGACGCCTTCTTCGGCATCGCGCTTGAGCATATTATCAACCATAATGCCAGCAGCAAAATCATAGGCGTCTGATAAAGACATTTCCGCCTGTTCATAAAAGGCACGTTTGCCCGTTTTAAGTGTCATGCTGGATTTGCTGGCAATTCTGGTCGCCACCGCCAGCACCGTGTTGG
>NZ_CBFHNB010000094.1:0-4280 GCF_965657105.1 Puniceispirillum sp. (SeqCode) | reverse complement strand
CATCAAAAGCCAAATTTTTTGAACTGACCGAAGCACCAGAAATTTCTGAGCTTATGTCCGAAAGTGATGAAATGGCTTTGGACGCCGCTTTACAACAAATATTAGCCAGTGATTTTAAAAACCTAAGGGAACTCACGCACGAAGACCCCGCATGGCTGGAAGCGTGGAACAATCGCGGCACAAAAAATTCAAAAGAAATGAATTACGCTTTGCTTTTTGATAAACCAGACCAAGACCAGGCTGACTTCATCGCCGAATCATCCGCCTATCTGGAATGTGCCAATTAGGCGATGTTATTCAGATATTAGACCCAACCAATGGAAATATTAAATATAAGTTATGTCTAAGGGTGCCAACAGACAGTCTAGCTGGTTGCTTTAGCTACTTAAACTCACAAGATAATCGTAATAATTCGTTTGTAATTGATGCAACGCGCATAGAGTTTCTGCCACAAGGCAAGGGCAGAAAAACCTGTTTCTGCTTTCAGAACATGTCGCGACATAACAAAAGCCAATTAGAGAAATTTGAAGCGCAGGTTTTGGGCAGGCTCAATGAAACGCTATATAAAGAGCTTTATAATTTTGCTGTGGCCAACATATCTATTCCGCGAATAGATAAAGCGATCATTACCGAGGCTTTGCGCTTCTTATCAGATAGCTAGTCCGAAATACCAACCCCCTAGCCCACAAACGGGTCGCGCATCAAGATCGTATCGTCGCGTTCGGGGCTGGTCGAGACCAAGGTCACGGGCGTGCGCGTCAGTTCTTCCAAACGGCGGATATATTTGACCGCATTGGCAGGCAGACCCGCCCATTCACGGGCGCCTTGTGTGCTTTCATGCCAGCCAGGCATTTCTTCATAGATCGGTGTACAGGCCGCCTGTGCGCGGGCATCAGCCGGGAAATGATCCAGCTCGACAACATGGCCATCAGCCTGTTCCAGCCTATAGCCAACACAGATTTTCAACACGTCAAAACCATCCAGCACATCCAGCTTGGTCAAGGCCATGCCCGTAATGCCCGCCACCGCATTCGCCTGGCGCACCATCACCGCGTCAAACCAGCCACAGCGACGCTTGCGCCCTGTCACCGTGCCAAATTCACGACCACGTTCGCCCATGCGGGTGCCATCATCGCCGAAATCCTCGGTTGGAAACGGACCACTGCCAACGCGGGTGGTATAGGCCTTGGTAATGCCCAGAACGAAGCCGATGCTGGTCGGCCCCGTACCCGAACCGGTGGCCGCCTGTCCGGCAACGGTATTGCTGGAGGTCACGAATGGATAAGTGCCGTGATCAATATCAAGCATCACGCCTTGCGCGCCTTCAAACAGCACTTTCTGGCCTTGATCGCGCGCCTGTTCCAATGCCCGCCAGCTTTGTCCAGCATAGGCCATGATCGCATCGCGCATCGCCAGCAGATCATCTTTCATCTGACCGGCATCAACCAGATCATGCCCGCCCGCGGCCAGCCACACATTATGATGTACGGCCAAGGCGGTCAGCTTTTCAAGCAACGTATCTTCGCTGGCCAGATCGCCAAGACGCACCGCACGACGGGCAATTTTATCTTCATAGGCAGGGCCGATACCACGGCCTGTCGTACCGATTTTGGCATCGCCACGCATCGCTTCACGCGCCGCATCGATAGCTTTATGCACTGGCAGGATCAGCGCGGCATTTTCCGATACGAGCAGGCTTTCGGGTGATATTTCGGCACCTTGCGAACGCAACAAGTCAATTTCAGACAATAGATGCGCCGGATCGATCACAACGCCATTGCCAATCACCGATAATTTGCCTGGCCGCACAATGCCCGATGGCAATAATGACAATTTATATTCAACCCCATCGATGACCAGTGTATGTCCGGCATTATGCCCACCTTGAAAGCGCACAACGACATCAGCGCGGCTGGACAGCCAGTCAACGATCTTGCCTTTACCTTCATCACCCCACTGGGCACCAATCACTGCAACATTCGACATTAGGTCATCCTTAAGACTGTGCGCGACCTGACCCGCGCGAAATTCGATCATCTTTTGAGTGGCAGGGATGCCCGCGACGATATGCCGGACTTTGCCAGCACCTTTCATAACATTGCCATGGCAAGCAGGGCAAGAATACAGGTGTGATTAGCTGTATTAAGCGTCTGAATAAGGCAGATTAAGAGCTGGAAAGGCGACTTATCGCGATTCCAGCCTAGTGCATGCCCTATTGCTCAGAGTTTTATTGTTGAAACTGCCTATGGTTGAAACTGCCTATTGCTGAAATTGCCTATTGTTGAAACTGCCTATTGCTGAAACTGTAGGGCGTCAACGCGCACCACCTGTTTCAGCGCCCGCAGATCGCCCAGCATACTGTCTGGCAGTTCGCCATCAATCTCGACCAGTGCCACCGCCTCGCCGCCAACATCACGGCGTCCCAGATGGAAAGTCGCAATATTGACGCCATATTTACCACAAAGGGTGCCAAGATCACCGATAAAGCCAGGCTTGTCATAATTCCGCAGATATAAAAGATGCGCGGGAAAGTCTGATTCAACGGCGATATGCTGTACCTCGACAATCCGTGCCTTGTCACCACCAACCAGCGTGCCAGCGATCGTACGCGAACCAGACGCATGTTTGATCGTTACCCGCAGCAAGGTTTCATAATCGCATTGGCGATCATGACGCACCGTTGAAACCGCGATGCCATTGGCACTGGCCACCGCCGCGGCATTGACCATATTGACAGACTCCATCACCGGTCCCAGCAAACCTGCCAATGTGCTGGCGACAATCGGTTCCGGATTGAGCACCGCCGCCTTGCCATCAAGCTCAATCGATACAGATTGCAGACCTTCGCTTTCAACTTGTCCCAGAAAGCTACCAAGCTGACGACCAAGTGTCATATAGGGCTTTAGAATCGGCGCTTCTTCGGCACTGACCGACGCCATATTGAGCGCGTTGGTTACCGCGCCCTTGACCAGAAAATCAGCCATCTGTTCGGCAACCTGCAAAGCAACCTTTTCCTGTGCTTCGGTCGTGCTGGCACCCAGATGCGGCGTCGCCACCACATTATCCATGCCAAACAGCATATTATCCGTCGCCGGTTCGTTTTCAAAAACATCCAAGGCCGCACCAGCCACATGGCCAGTGCCAAGCGCCGCCGCCAAGGCCATTTCATCAACCAGTCCACCACGCGCACAATTCACGATCCGCACGCCTTTCTTGGTCTTGTTCAGCGCATCGGCGCTGATGATATTACGGGTGCCATCGGTCAGCGGCGTATGTAGGGTAATAAAATCAGCCTGTGCCAGCAATTCATCGAGTTCGACCTTTTCAATGCCCAGCCGAGTTGCATTTTCAGGTGTCAGATATGGATCATATCCCATCACCCGCATTTTCAGCCCCTGCGCCCGATCAGCGACAATCGCACCGATATTGCCACAGCCGATAATGCCCAGCCGCTTGCCGGTAATCTCGGTGCCCATGAAGCGGGATTTTTCCCATTTGCCCGCTTGCGTCGATTCATTAGCGGCCGGAATCTGACGTGCCAGTGACAGAATCATCGTGATCGCATGTTCGGCAGTGGTGACCGCATTTCCAAAAGGCGTATTCATCACCACGACGCCGCGCTTGGTGGCTTCGGGAAGATCAACATTATCAACGCCGATGCCCGCACGGCCAACGACTTTCAGATTTGGGGCGGCGTCCAGAACATCCCTAGTCACCTTTGTCGCCGAGCGTATCGCCAGCCCGTCATAGTCGGCAATGATCGCGGCCAGCTCATCTGGTGACAAGCCAGGCTTTACATCGACATCAACGCCGCGTTCGGTGAAAATATCCGCCGCACGGGGGCTTAGTTTATCGCTTATCAATACTTTTGGCATGATCTGCCCTTTCATTCATCTTTAGAAATATGCCAACAGACTTGGCATTCGTCTGGCATTTGTTTGGAATAATCGTTGTGGCTATGAGGAGTCCCCATGCTGGGTGCGCACCGTCTCATAAGCCCAGTCGAGCCATGGCATCAAAGCTGCTAGATCATCGGTTGCAACCGTGGCACCTGCCCAGATACGCAAACCAGAGGGCGCATCGCGATAGGCCCCAATATCAAGCGCAACATCTTCATCGGCCAACACTGTCTGAATGTCGCTTGTGATTGCTTTCTGCACAGCGGCGTCGGCATTCACAAACCAGTCATCAATGATCGATAAGGTCACCGAAGTCGGCGAGATGGTCGCTGGATCCTGTGCTAAAAATGCGTAATTTGGAGTATGTTTGATCCAGTCACT
>NZ_CBFHNB010000093.1:0-4316 GCF_965657105.1 Puniceispirillum sp. (SeqCode) | reverse complement strand
GCCTTGGTGGTTTGCACAGGAACACCTTCATTAATTCACCGCGCTTGCTTGATCCACAACTTCGGATGAAATCGAAGCCACGAATCCGTTTTGCGGGCCAGATCACGGGTGTTGAGGGGTATGTTGAATCAGCCGCTATTGGCTTGTTGGCTGGCCAGATGGCCGCCCTAGAAATGAAAGGTCAGGATTGGACACCACCGCCGCTTGATACGGCACATGGTGCATTACTGTCACATATCACTGGCGGTGCCATGGCGGATAGTTTTCAACCGATGAATGTCAATTTTGGTCTATTTCCTGAAATTGAAACACCGGCAGGTACAAAAAGGTTAAAAGGGCGTGATCGTAAGGCCGCCTATGCTGGGCGTGCACTTGATTCAATACGCGCGTGGAATGATGTAACGGCCAGCTAGTCGGGCATCTTGAAGCCAAATAAACGCCACCAAAGCAGTCGCCAGACCAGCAGATGATCCTGATCCAGAGAATCATATCCATAGATATGTTTGTGATACCCTATGATGGCGGCAAAATAGAGCCACCATTGCCGGTTTTCCTGCACCTGTTTTCGCAAGCTATCAAAAAACGCAACATCCAGTGATACAATTGACGCTTTGTCTTTTGTTGGCGTGCCGTGCAAGAAAGTGACGATTTTCTGCGCGCTATCGCCAGTATCATGGCAATCCAGATAATGACCAACCAATTGCCAACATATACCCCAAGCCTGGGTTGTCGAGGCCGTCTCGTCCATTGCGCAAGACTGCCATGCTTCTATTAATTTCAGAATATCATCACGTTTTATATCATCATTCTGTATATGCTTTTGTAAACGGACTACCAAAGGCGCGACATTGCCTTTATGGCTAGTGAGTGCTTCGGCTAATGTGTCATACCACCATTGAACGCGAATGGCTGCCAGCATCGGCTCTTTGGGAATGCGAAGGGCATTTTGCAATTCACCTGACAAACAAATTATATTAGCGGCAAGCGAGCGACGCTGGGTGCTTTCAAAGCCAAACACCAAAGCGATTGTTGGATCATGTGCTTTAAGCGCCATAATCGCGTCTTTGTGGAATTGATGGTCTAAAACTGGCGTATTATTCATCAACAGCGATCAAACCTGCGGCGACGTCACGCCCTTCACTCATCAACACATTCCATGTCCGGCAGGCAGCCGCGGTTGACATAACTTCAAGGTTGATATTGTTTGGCTTTAACTGGGCGGCAAGTTTAGGGTAAAGCTGCATAGGTGCTGGCCCAACCCCCAAAATGAATAAAGGTGGCGGCATATCGCCAAGCAAGGGGGCTAAATCATCAAAGGTCAAATTTTCCAAATTGGAAAGTGACCATGCCTTTGTCATTCGCGGCAGAACCAAAACATTTCCGGTATATCTTGTGCCGCTTATGCGAAATCCGTTATCACCATAGCCATGAATAAGCTGTAAATCGCCTTTTCCAGAAAAGGTGCTTATATCGACCATGCCTAACGCTCATACTCCGGCACTTCAACACCATCTTCATCATCATCAACACGCTTCAAATCAAAGCGTGACAGCATACCAACGGCTATAAACACTGATGAATAGGTGCCAATGAAAACACCCCATATCATGGCTAGGGCAAAGTCACGTAAAACAGCACCACCAAAAATCACAATCGCGGTCAGCGCTAGCAAAGTTGTAACCGACGTCATAACAGTTCGCGACAAGGTCTCATTTAGTGATCGGTTCAAAATATCACGCTGTTCATATGATTTGTAGCGCCGAAGATTTTCACGAACGCGGTCAAAGACAACAACCGTATCATTGATCGAATATCCGGCAATTGTCAAAATAGCCGCCACGGTTGCCAGATTGAATTCAAAAGATGTTAATGAAAACAGACCAATCGTTGACAATACGTCATGTGCCAGTGCCACAATCGCCGCAATGGAAAACTGCCACTCAAAACGGAACCAGATATAAACAAGAATGGCCATCAGCGCACACATAACAGCCAAAATACCTTTTTCAGCCAATTCGGCGCCAACAGTCGGACCAACAAATTCTGTCCGGCGAATGTCGTAATCACTTCCAAGCATGTCAGTCACCGCTTTAATGGCGGCAATTTGTGCTGTCTCGTCACCTTCTTGACGCTGAATACGAATCAGAACATCTGTCTCAGTGCCAAAACCTTGCAAGCTGACATCACCTAAATTCAAAGTGCCAAGGTCGTTACGGACTTTGGATATATCCGCAGGACCGTTCATGTTGCGTGCTTCCAGCAAGATACCGCCTTTAAAATCAATACCCAGATTAAGACCGACCGTTGCAAACATCCCAATTGATGTCAGAACTAGAAATGCTGACAGAACCATGGTGATTTTTTGCAATTTCAGAAAATCAAAATTGGTATCGCTTGGTACAAGTTTTAAACGCATTTTATATTTCCCTGATGGTCTTTATGGGGGCCTTACAACTGGATAAACGTTACAGCACCAGTTCGTTTGGTTTCTTTCGCTCTAGCCACAGCACAATGAACAGACGCGTAACCATAACGGCGGTAAACATGGATGTGGCAATGCCAATACCAAGAGTTACAGCAAAACCCTTAATGGGCCCTGAACCAAAAATATACAGGAACGAGGCAGCAAATAATGTAGTCAGATTCGAGTCTACAATCGTCGAAATGGCACGCTGATAGCCCCCATCAATGGCTGCCATTACCGACCGACCACGTTTTAATTCTTCCCTGATACGTTCAAATACCAACACATTGGCATCGACAGCCATGCCCATGGTCAAAACAATACCGGCAATACCCGGCAAAGTCAGTGTTGCTTGCAAGGCGGACAAGGCGGCAACAATCAAAACGACATTCACAAGCAACGCCATATCAGCTAGGATGCCAAACGTCCCATAGCTGAGGAACATATAGACAATAACAAGGCATAACCCAACAATAGCCGCTAATTTGCCAGCCTCGATAGAGTCCGCACCGAGGCCTGGGCCGATTGAGCGTTCTTCCATCACAATCAAAGGTGCTGGCAAGGCACCTGCCCGCAGAATGAGAGATAATTCGTTGGTTTCTGCAACGGTGAAATTACCAGTGATCTGGCCACTGCCAAAAATCTGGCTTTGTATCGTTGGCGCGGATACAACCTTACCATCCAAAACAATGGCAAAAGGCCGACCGATATTCGCACCTGTTACACGGCCAAAACGTTTGGCGCCCGCAGAATTAAGCTGAAAACTGACAGCTGGTTGGTTATTTTGATCAAAGCTGGCTGTAGCATTTTCCAGCATTTCACCACTGACCATGACGCGTTTTTCGACTACAAAATTACGACCATCCTCACTATCACTTGGCAATAGTATACTGCCAGGAGGGACACGACCACGCTCAATTGCTTCTTGTGGTGTGATCCGCATATCGACAAGTTGGAAGGTCAGCTTGGCAGTACGCCCAAGTAATCGTTTTACCGCTTCAGGGTCGTCAACACCGGGAAGTTGAACAAGAACACGATCCAAACCTTGTCTTTGAATGACAGGCTCTTTTGTGCCTTCAGGATCCAGCCGTCGGCGGATGATTTCGATAGATTGCGCAATCGTATTTGATTGCAATTCTGTCAGTCCGGTTTCGGAAAATGAAATGACATAGACTAACGCGGTGCTGGAAACATTTAAGCCAGGACCAAGATCATTAAGTATTGCCTCGGCCTTGTCAGCATCATCAGCATTCCGAATGGTAACTTGCACAGCTTTGCCATCAACATTCAGGCCAGCAAAGCGGATCTCTTCATTGCGGAACTCCTGACGTATGGTCTCACCAATACTGTCTAAGCGCTCTTGTTCAACAATATCCATATCAACACGCAACAACAGATGGGACCCACCTTGTAGGTCAAGACCCAGATTGATGTGCTTACCAGGAAGAAAAGCAAAGACAGACTCACCTGTGCTGTCTGACTGATTGTCATTTTGCGTGGGTGCCAGATTAGGCAGCGCAAAAAAGACGCCTAACAAAATGACAAAGAGAACAAGTAGCTTTTTCCAGCCTTCAAATTGCAACATTCGGTGCAAACCTTTTTATAAAAAAGTCAGTATGAAATTATCGCTATATGATTTTATTTATCAGTATAACGAACATTACTTCTTTTTGACTGGCTCAGTTTTGTTCTGTATATCAGCAATCATAGAGCGGATGATATGAACTTTTACGTCTTTGGCAATTTCAACTTCAACAGTCTCGCTATCATCAACGACTTTTACGATTGACCCGGTCAACCCTCCTGATGTGATGATTTTATCACCACGCCGAAGTGCACCAAGCATTTCTTT
>NZ_CBFHNB010000092.1:0-4542 GCF_965657105.1 Puniceispirillum sp. (SeqCode) | reverse complement strand
ACAAGGCTCTTCATAATGGGTGATGCCATGATCCTCTAGCATATGCCCAACCTCGATCGCGCGCGCGACACCGAAACAGCTATTGGCATCGACCATTGTGACAATGCCGTCACCCAGCGCCGCGGTCACCGTCGGGATAATCTCTTCGGTGCGACCAGGCCATTCATCGATCCCACGCCCACACTCGGCACCCACACGGAATTTGAACGCGTCAAAGCCCTTATCATCACGAAGCTGGCAAAAACGCGCGGCTTCATCGGCCGGCGTAATATCGCGTTTCATCGATGACGCATAGGCACGAAGCGTGCCAGATTGCCCACCAATCAGCGCGGTCACGGGCAATTCTGCCGCCTGTGCCACCAGATCCCACAGCGCCGTATCAAGCCCGGCCAGCGCCCGATAAATATAAGAGCCGGGAAACTTATGCTCGCGTTCGGTCACCAATGCGGCCAGATCGGCAAAAATGGCCTGGGCATCGCCTGTATCATCGTCATGATGCGCCCCCGCAATCGATTGGCCAAGCACCCAAGGCGCAACCTGCCGGTGAAATATCTGCGCGGTGATATCAGCATGATAGGTGGACATCTGCCCGATACCGCTTTTCCCGTCATCAGTTGTAACTTTGACAAAACTGACATGGCGTGAGGTGAATGTTTCAAGTTTCTGGATATTCATTTTTTATATAAAATCTTTCTAATGTAGAGCTGTCACACAAAGTTGGCAGGCTTCATAAAAAAATTACGATAATCTAATTTTCGGACACAGAAAAGTTTGACTAGTTTGAAATCATTGTGCAACCTCTATCAGAATTTAATTCCAAATTGTTAAATGACCTCAAGGGGGAAATAATGAAAAAATCGTTTAAATTAAAAACACTTGCTGTCACTGCAGCGGTTGCAAGCGTGATGAGCGTCTCGACAGCCAGTTTTGCAGATGAACTTAGAATCGTATCTTGGGGTGGTGCCTATCAAAAAGGTCAGTCAGTTGGCATTTTTCAGCCTGCGGCCAAAGCTATGGGCATTACAGTCAAAGAAGATACCTATGGCGGTATTTCTGACGTGAAATTGATGGTCAAATCAGGCGCGGATAAATTCGATATCTTTTCAAGCGGTGCTGGTGGCTGTGCCTCCGGTGGTGCCGAAGGCATTCTGGAAAAGCTTGATTATTCGGTAATCGATGTCAGTAACCATTTGCCTGGCATGTATAGTGATTATTGTGCTGGTGCCGATATTTTCTCGGTTGTGGCAGCATGGAATACCGATACCTATGGTGATAACGGACCACGTAGCTGGGCCGATTTCTTCGATGTAGAAAAATTCCCAGGCACTCGCGCTATGCGCGCTAAAATGGACGCCCAGCTTGAAGCAGCTTTGCTTGCTGATGGCGTTGCCATGGAAGATGTCTATACCGTGCTTGATAGCGAAGAAGGTATCGATCGCGCGCTCGACAAGATCCGTTCAATCAAGGATCACATTGCTGTCTGGTGGACATCTGGTGCCCAGCATGCCCAGCTGATGAAAGATGGCGAAGTCGATATGACAACTGGCTGGAATGGTCGTTTTGACGTGGCCAAGCTTGACGGTGCAAAGGTTGCTTATGACTGGAAAAGTGGCATCATGGACTGGGAAGGCTATGGCATTCCAAAAGGCGCCAAGAACAAGGATCTGGCAATGAAATATATTGCCGAGATGATGAAGCCTGAATATATGGCCGAATTTTCCAAATACATCACCTATGGCCCGACCAATAAAAAGGTCTATGAGCTTAACCTGATGGAAGATTCACGCGCACGTCAGATGCCAAGTCACCCTGACAATGCCAAGCATCAGCTGACATTAAAGACCGAGTGGTATGCCAAATGGCGCACAATCGCTGCGGAAAAATATACTGAAATGATGACTGAATAGTCGGTCAATATCATAGGCTAGGGCTGGAGGGTATGCACCCTCCAGCTATTTAGCAAACCTAGCTTGCAAAAACGATTCACCATTATTGATCCCACCATTAATTGATTAAGTCATAATTATGAAAAACAGTTCATTAAATATTTCCATCACAAATATCACCAAAAAATATGGCGACTTTTTTGCCTTGAATGACGTTAGTCTTAATGTCACATCGGGTGAGTTTCTAACCTTATTGGGGCCTTCGGGATCTGGCAAAACGACCTTGCTGATGGTGCTGGCTGGCTTTACCAGCCCCGATCATGGCAGTGTCAAATTTGGCGATGAAGAAGTCGTGCTAAAGCCGCCACATTTGCGCGGTATCGGCATGGTGTTCCAGAATTATGCCCTATTCCCGCATATGAATGTCGAACAGAATGTCGGCTATCCACAGAAATTACGCGGCGTCAGTGCGGCTGAGACCAAAACCAGTGTTGATGAAGCCTTGGCGACGGTAAAGCTTGACGGTCTTGGGCATCGCCGCGTTGACGAATTATCAGGTGGCCAGCGCCAGCGCGTTGCCTTGGCCCGGGCGATTGTTTTCAAACCCCAGATTCTGCTGATGGATGAGCCGCTATCTGCGCTTGATAAGAAACTGCGCGAAGAAATGCAAATCGAACTCCGCCAGCTTCACGACAGCCTCAACATGACGACAGTATATGTGACGCATGACCAGAAAGAAGCCTTGACGATGTCGGATCGCATCGCCGTTATCAATGACGGCCAGCTCCAGCAGCTAGGTAGCCCGAATGACATCTATCAGAAACCGAACAACGCCTTTATTGCTGACTTTATCGGTGAATCCAGCCTTGTTCCCGTAACGGTCAAGAATAAAAAAGCCGTGCTTGGCAAAGCCGAGGTTCTGGTCAATCACAAAGTCGAAAAGGATGGTGATTTTCTGCTGGTGATCCGGCCGGAAAAACTTTTCCTATCTAGCAAAAAGGAAAAAGGCACAAATTATTTCAAGGGCATTGTCAAGGATTCGATCTTTCAGGGTGATAGCCAGTTGCTCGTGATTACCTTAGATCAGGCCACCTATGGTGGACAAACATTACAGATGCGGATCCAGAATGGCACCGATTTGAAACAGGACGTGCCAGGCATTGGCGAAACCATCGATGTTGGTCTGCGCCTGGCCGATAGCTATTTTGTGGAAACCGCATAATGTCGGGCGTTACAGAACATCTGAACGAAGCCAACCTGCGGAAACTAGCCAGCCGTGAACGTTACACCTTTTTTGGATTGACTGTGCCCTATCTGCTGATGGTTGGGGCATTGATCATCATTCCAATCGGATGGCTGTTCTATCTGTCATTAATTGGGCGCGATGGCACATTATCTTTTGAAAACTATTCCCGGATGATCGAAAGCAAGGCCTATATCCGTATTTTCATCACCACCTTTAAGATCAGCTTTCTGACCACCCTCATTTGCGCGCTTATTGGCTATCCGCTGGCTTATTTCATGTCGCAATTATCCAACCGCTGGGCCAATATCTGCATGATTGGCGTGCTGATTCCTTTCTGGACCAGCCTCTTGGTGCGTACCTATGCGTGGCTGGTATTGTTGCAGAAAAAGGGACTGGTGAATAATCTAGCCGTTGATCTGGGATTGATCGCCGAACCAATAAAATTTGTGCATAACACGTCAGGCACCTTGATCGGGATGGTGCATATCATGCTGCCATTCTTAATCCTACCGCTTTATGCGAATATGCGGGCGATTGACAAGGATTGTATGAAAGCAGCGTCTAGTCTGGGCGCCACACCTACACGTGCCTTCTGGACAGTGTTTTTCCCGATGAGCATCCCCGGATTGCTGGCCGGGTTGCTGATTGTCTTTGTTCTGTGTCTTGGCTTCTATGTCACCCCGGCAGTGCTTGGCGGTGGCCGGGTGATTATGGCCGCGATGAAAATTTCCAGCAATATCGAGCTCTATTTCAGCTGGGGTGCGGCCAGTGCGCTGGGCGTTGTTCTGCTAGTGGTGACAATGTTGATCCTGTATCTGGCGTCAAAGCTGATCTCGGTTGATCAGCTAGGTCAAAGGAGCTGAGTATGATGGGATTTTTCAACAAAGATGTGTCCGAAACACAGATCAAACTCAAAGACCGGCTTTGGCTCTATATCTTTTCGATACTGGTTCTGTTCCTACTGATTGTGCCTTCCTTGATCGTTATCCCGATGTCTTTTTCGGAAAGCCAGTATCTCGAATTTCCACCTAAGAGTTTTTCTCTGCGCTGGTACGAGAATTACTTTTTCTCATGGAAAGTGGAAAATGGCTTTAATGACTGGATGGCCGCCACATGGACCTCGATCAAAGTTGCTATTCTGACGATCTTGGTGGCAACACCGATCGGCACGATGGCGGCTTATGGGCTGATCAACAGCAATAGCAGACTCCGCAGTATTCTGTTTCCGATCATGATTTCGCCGATGATGGTACCGGTTATTCTGGTGGCTATCGGCCTGTTCTATTTCTTTGTTCAGTTCAAGATGGTCAACAGCATCCCTGGGCTGGTGCTGGGGCATTCGCTGGTGGCGATGCCGCTGGTGCTGATTATCATTCTGTCAGCTTTGAAAAATTATGACATGAATCAGGA
>NZ_CBFHNB010000091.1:0-4623 GCF_965657105.1 Puniceispirillum sp. (SeqCode) | reverse complement strand
CACATTCGGCAATGACAGCCAGTCCGGTGCCGTCGCTTCGGTGATGCCGCCAGTCGGGCAAAACCCTAAATGTGGCAACGGGCTAGCTAGCGATTTTATGAAATTCGAGCCGCCGGCCGCCATCGCCGGAAAGAACTTGATAACATCAAAACCCTGTTCGGCAAGCACCATCATTTCCGAAACAGTTGAGGCACCTGGCAAAAGCGGAATATCCGCATCCTGACATCCTTTAATAACAGTATCGGTTGATCCTGGGCTGACCACAAAGCGGGCACCTGCTGATGCCGATGCCTGTGCCAGTTCGGGCGATAGAATTGTGCCTGCGCCAACAACCATATCGGGGCATTGATCGGCAATTACGGCAATCGAATCAAGCGCGGCTGACGTGCGTAGGGTAATCTCGATTGTGCGAATATCGTTGGCCAGCAGGGTTTCCGCCAACGGCACCGCTTTGCTGGCATCATCTATCACAATCACAGGCATCACATGCCCAAGCCCCAATACATCTTTAATCGTCATCTTAGCATCAGTCATTATAAATTTATCAGCGGGTTCACCCCGCCTCCCTGTTCTGCTGGTGCGGCTTTGCCGCGCAAGCTTGCAAATAATGGCCGGCCAAAGCCGTCCTGTGGCGCCTGATTTGCCATCGCTGGCAATGGCCGTGCTTCCAGATCAGCCGCAACATTAAGTTCACCGCTAACCGCATCAAGGGTGATTATGTCACCATCCTTGATCTTGGCAATGGCACCCCCTGCCACAGCTTCGGGGCAAACATGGATCGCCGCAGGCACTTTGCCCGACGCGCCGGACATTCGTCCGTCTGTTACCAACGCCACTTTGTGACCCTGTTCTTGTAGAATTGATAAAAGCGGTGTTAGGCTATGCAATTCGGGCATACCATTCGCCTGAGGGCCTTGCGTATGAATAACGACAATCACATCTTGATTGAGCGCACCATCAGCAAAGGCCGCCTTAACCGCGGCTTCACTGGTAAACACCTTTGCTGGTGCAGTCACAATATGGTGGCTGGCATCAACCGCCGATATTTTGATAACTGATTTACCTAGTGAACCGGTCAACATTTTCAACCCGCCGGTCACACTATGCGGATTTGATACTGGACGTAAAATGTCCATATCTTGGCTTTCGCCAGCCGCCGGTTTCCACGCCACGTCATTATCCGAACCAAAAACAGGCTCGGATGCGTAATCCGCCAGACTATCGCCCCAAACGGTGCGCGCATCGGCATGAATCAACCCAGCTTCCAATAACTCGCGGATCACATAACCTATACCACCAGCCGCATGAAAATGATTCACGTCAGCGCTGCCATTAGGATAGACACGCGCCAATAGCGGCACAATTTCTGATAGATCGGCAAAATCTTCCCATGTCAGTGTAATGCCCGCCGCCGCCGCCATAGCTGGCAGATGCAAAGTATGATTGGTCGATCCGCCTGTAGCGTGCAAGCCGACAATGGCATTTACAAACGCACGCTCATCCAGAACGTCGCCAATCGGACGGTAATCATCCGACTGTCGCGAAATGCGGGCGGCCTGATGCGTTGCTGCCACTGTCAGCGCATGACGAAGATCATCATGCGGATGTATAAAGGCCGCACCGGGCAAATGCAGACCCATGATTTCCATTAACATCTGGTTGCTATTGGCCGTGCCATAAAAGGTGCATGTCCCAGCCCCATGATAGGCGGACACTTCAGATTTCAGCAAATCGGCGCGGCTGGCCTTGCCTTGGGCATATGCTTTGCGGACAGCCGCTTTTTCATCATTGGCAAGGCCAGTTGACATCGGCCCCGCTGGCACAAAGATAGTGGGCAAATGGCCAAAGGACAAAGCCCCCATCACCAGCCCCGGTACAATCTTGTCACAAACTCCAAGGCAGAGAGCCGCGTCATAGACCCCATGCGATAGACCAATACCGGTTGACATGGCAATCACATCACGGCTGAGCAATGATAATTCCATTCCGGGGCGTCCTTGCGTAACGCCATCACACATCGCGGGGACACCACCGGCAACTTGGGCTGTAGCGCCAACTGTACGCGCCGCGGCTTTGATGATTTGCGGGAATTTTTCAAACGGCTGATGCGCTGACAGCATATCATTATAGGCGGTTATGATGCCTATATTCGGCTTTACGTTATCGGCCATTGCCAGCACATCATCCTGGTCGCCGCCAGCCGCCGCCGCCGCATGCGCCATATTCGAACAAGATACCGAACGACGGTCACTATCCGGATCATTCTGCATGCCAGCAATCGAAGCCAGATAGGCCGCACGGCTGGCTTGGCTTCGGGTACGTATGCGATCTGTGACCGCATCAATAACGCTATGTAATGTCATGATACTTGATCCGTAATAATATCAATATTGGTAATCGTTTGATGCAACAATGCTGATACTGGCAGATTGCGATCATGTTGGGCTTCGGCCAGCACCGCGCGTTTGGCATCACCCTGTATCAATAGCATGATGTGCCGTGATTGTAATATCATCGCCAAATTCATACTGATTCGTGGATGTGCTGGCGATCCCTTGATGCCCGTGCGCAGAATGGCTGGTGCGGCATCCGAATCAAACGCTGTTGCATCAGTTATCATATCGGGAAACAAGGATGCAAAATGCCCGTCTGTTCCCATGCCCAACAACATCACGTCAAACGGGCGCGCTATATTTGCCACTGCATCTGGATCGCGCGCCAGTGACACATAATGCGCCTGTGCCGCATTGCCTTGCAATAAATGCGTATGCACCAGCAAATCATTCGAGTCAGCATGATTAGCCGGCACATCACGATCATCAACCAATGTGATGGTGACCTGTGCCCAGTCAATCGGCGTGCTGGCCAGCGTTGCAAATGTCGGTATGGGACTCGACCCGCCAGACACCACCAGACTGGCTGATCCGCGTTCGGCAATCGCTTGAGATAAATAGTCGGCAATCGCAACGCCCGCATCTATCATCACGCATCTCCTTCATGTGGATCAATCCACGCATGTGCATCACTCAGTGCCAGACTATCACCTTGAATTGGACCCATCGAGCCAGCTTTGTAATTATATAGAGCATGTTTTTTGATATCCGCGATCAGCGGGTCGATGATATCCCATGCGGCCAGCACCTCATCGAGGCGCATAAACAACGTCTGGTTCCCACGCGCGACATCCATCAATAGCCGCTCATAGGCATCAGGTAGGCGTTGATCGAATGTATCATCAAAAGACAAATTCAGCTCAGATGGAAATAGCCGCATACCGCCGGGGCCCGGTTCCTTGCTGGTCAGTTGCAAACGCAGACCTTCTTGCGGTTGTAGCCGGATTGTCAGCCGGTTTGGCACATCCGGTTTGGCTGGCGCGCCAGGCTTGGTGAAAATATCATGGGGACGGTTTTTAAAGGTAATAACGATCTCACTGGCACGTTGGGAAAGGCGTTTGCCTGTGCGCACATAGAATGGCACACCAGCCCAGCGCCAATTTTCGATCTTCAGCTTCAATGCCACATAAGTCTCGGTGTTTGAAGCTTCGCCAAGCTCATCAAGATACCCTGTCACTGGCGCACCATTCACTTTGCCAGCTTGATATTGACCACGCACCACGTCAGCCGGGGCAATCGGCTGGATTGCCCGTAATACGCGCAGCTTTTCGTCACGCACCTGGTCAGCATTGAAATAAGCAGGTGGTTCCATCCCGACCAGACAGACAAGCTGAAGCAGGTGGTTTTGGATCATATCGCGCAGGGCACCATATTTGTCATAATAGGACGCACGTCCATCAACCCCGACCGTTTCAGCCACAGTGATCTGCACATGGTCAATCGCATGATTGCCCCATTGCGACTCAAAAATCGTATTGGCAAAGCGCAACGCCATCAGATTCTGCACTGTCTCCTTACCCAAATAATGGTCAATTCGGTAAATCTGCGTTTCGTCAAAAACATTCAGCAATAATTTATTGATAGCACGGGCAGAGTTCCCATCATGGCCAAGCGGCTTTTCGACAACAAGGCGGCTTTGCGGGACTGCCAGCCCATGTGTGGCAATCGTATCACAGGCGGCGCCAAACAAGGTCGGGGCGATCGCCAGATAAAAAATCAACGGGCGTTCAGGCGACAGGCGGCGATTGACCAGCTCAGCCAGCGTGACGCCCCCCTCACCACTAACAACATCAAGTGTGACGATCCGGATCAGCGCAATGAATCCTGCCCATTGGGCCTCGCCATCATCTTCATCGGCAATCGCATCGGCGCAAAACGGGCGCAGCATGGCGGCAAATTCTTCGACGGTCATTGTTGTTCGGGCGGCGGCGATCAGCCGGAATTCGGTGGTGATCTGGCCTGCCAGATAGCGCCAGAACAAGGCTGGAAAAATCTTTCGTAGCGCCAAATCACCAGTACCACCGACAATCACATAATCGCTATCAGGTATTTCTGCGGATTTTGGAATAAGTTCAGACATTATTTACGCCATTTTCAAGTTTCTATAAGCACCGATATATCATTTCCGGCGCATCCGGGCGGCAGTATAGCGATTAGCCACCGCCGCTTGCGCCCCCTTTATGCCAGCTAATGGATCAACCGACAACCAGACTGGCACCGTTTCCAGCAA
>NZ_CBFHNB010000090.1:0-4740 GCF_965657105.1 Puniceispirillum sp. (SeqCode) | reverse complement strand
GCAATCTATGCTTTGTTACCATCGGGCATGATTATCATGTCGCTGATGATCTGATCCTGTCCGAGCGTCAGGATGTTGTCTATCGCGAAACCACCGACAATGCAGTCGCCATACCGTCACCGACGCCAGATAAAGATACCACGCTAGCCGCATGGCAGGTCACGCCCACCACGCTGATGATGTTTCGCTATTCGGCCTTGACCTTTAACGGCCACCGGATTCACTACGATCAGCCCTATGCCACTGGGATTGAAGGTTATGACGGCTTGCTTGTGCATGGGCCAATGCAGGCCACCTTACTGCTTAATCTTGCCGCCACCCATTTAGGCCAGCCGCCGACAACCTTTTCCTATCGCGGGGTGGCACCGCTTGTATTGGGTGGGGCCATCGATGTTAGGCTGACGAGTGATAATGCCGATCATCTCGCCGGATCTGTCAGAGCCGCAGACGGTACTGTAACGACAAAGGCAAAGATCACATGACACATATCATTCCCACAACAATGCTATTTGTGCCGGGGGATCGGCCTGACCGGCTGGCAAAGGCCGCGGCATCAGGTGCCGACGCCATTGTTATGGATCTCGAAGATGCCGTTATTACCGATAATAAGGCCAGTTCACGCGCCGCCCTTGCGACGCTATCTGCTTTTGATGTGCCGCTATTCGTGCGTTGTAATGGCACTGACAGTCAATGGTGTGCTGATGATCTGCGCGCCATACGGGATTCGGTCGCGGCGGGTGTTATCGTGCCAAAATCCGAAACCCCCGATCAGATAGATTTGATACAGGCAGTTCTGGGCCCCGATGCCTTTATCATCGCGCTGGTTGAAACCGCGCGTGGTATTGACCGGCTTGCTGATATTCTGGCGCATCCGGGGGTGGCGGTATGTGCCTTTGGTCATCTGGATTTTGCGCTTGATCTTGGCACCAGTCCGGATTGGGAGCCGCTATTATATGCGCGTCACCAGCTTGTCTTGCAATCACGTCTGGCCAATAAGCCAAAGCCGCTTGATGGCGTCAGTGTCGAAATTGATGATATCGATGCGGTCAGCCATGCAGCACAGCGTGCCCGTGCTATGGGCTTTGGCGGCAAGCTTCTGATTCATCCAACCCATGTGGCACCAGCTATGGCGGCCTTTGTCCCGGATCAGCAGGCCTATGAATGGGCATGTGCGGCGGTGAGCCAGTCGCAATCTGGTGCTGCCGTCAAGATGGATGGCCAGATGCTTGATTTGCCAGTCATTAAAAAGGCAAAGCAGATTATCCGGGACTATGAAAACCATAATAAAACAAATTCATAGCCTGTTTGATAGGGAGTGACCAATGTCAGAAAAAGAACTTGATGGCATGTTTGTTGTTAGTATTGAACAGGCGGTTGCCGCGCCCTATGCGTCATGTAAACTTGCCGATGCGGGGGCGCGAGTCGTAAAGATAGAACGTGCCGAGGGTGATTTTGCGCGTAAATATGATGCTGATGCCCGTGGCAATAGCTCGTATTTTGTCTGGCTCAATCGGGGCAAGGAATCATTGCGTCTTGATTTGAAAGACGCCGATGATCTTGCCATGCTTCATCGGATGATTGCCAAAGCGGATATCTTTATCCAAAATCTGATGCCAGGTGCGATTGAACGGCTTGGCTTTTCCTCGCAAAGCCTGCGCGATACATTTCCGCGTCTTATCACTTGTGATATCAGCGGTTATGGATCGACTGGTGAATTGAGCCAGATGAAAGCCTATGATTTTCTGGTACAAGCCGAAGTCGGGCTTGCACAGATTACCGGTGCCCCGCAGGCACCAGGCCGGGTAGGCGTATCTATATGTGACATTGCCGCCGGCATGACCGCCTATCAATCTATTCTACAGGCCATTATCGCGCGCTATAAAACCGGCCTTGGGCGTGGCATTGAGGTCTCGTTGTTTGGGGCCTTGGCTGACTGGATGAATGTGCCGTATCTCCAGCATCATTACGGTGGCAAGACAATTGCGCGTCCAGGGCTGCACCATCCGTCTATCGCCCCTTATGGTGCTTATCTATGTGGTGACGAACAGATTATACTGATTTCGATTCAGAATGAACGCGAATGGAAACATTTATGTGCTGGTGTGCTGGGTGATGCGGCCATTGCCAGCGATCCCCGCTTTCACAGCAATATTGCCCGCGTTGAAAACAGACCGGCGCTTGATGCGATGATCCTGTCGGTGTTCGCCCGTCATGACAGTGATGCGGTGATTGATTTGCTGGCCAAGGCTGATATCGCCTATGGGCGTCTCAACAATCTTGATCAACTGGCCAGTCATCCGCAGTCACGCTTTGTGACGGTGAAAACCAGCGAAGGTGAGCTAGAAATGCTCGCCCCTGGCGCCATCGTTGCGGGCGAATCGCTTGGCTTCGGCGCTGTCCCGATGCTGGGTGAACATGATGATACGCTGCGTCGTGAATTTGCTGATAGTTAGGTGAAATAAGAATAGGGTTTTATGACCAAATCAATTTCAAACTGAATGGTAGTAATATCTTGTTATAAATTAAAATTATACCTATTTCGCATTTTTTACACTGGCCTGATGCAAAATGAACTCAAGTCATGCGTCACTCTTCCTATTTGTTAACGCCAATGATTTTGCCTATGGTAATACTGTTTTGGTAATTTTGTGGTGTGTGTGTTGTTATGGACTTAGGAATGGATGAGGTTTCTGACTCCTATTCTCGTGCCTGCAAAAACCGTATCGAAGCCATGCTTGACGGCTATATCCATTCGCTAAATGAATTGGCGTCACTCGATACCCTCAAAAATATTTTATATGGTGTGCGGATACTTATTGATTATCGCAACCGTCATCTTTCCGACTTCGCCGAAGTGCATCTCGAAAATGACCCCAAAGCCAGATTTTTCAGTGTGACTGTTAGCCGATTGGATATTGTCCGTGATGTAAGGCGGATTTTGCGGTCTGCAGGTTTTGACGAGATGAAGTTTGATGAAGATAATATGACTTTATGGGTCACCATCAAACGGCCTAGTTATGAACAGCGTATTGAGTTAGCACTTGAAGCCAGCCGATTGGAACGCGCCACCCGTCAGACAGCAGCAAACATCAAGCGTGATACATTAGAGCGCTTACGCGCCGCTGTGGATCGTGAATATATTGAAAAATTTGATGTCAAACCCACGATGGAAACGATCGAAACGATTTACGCCAGAACGATCGAACAGATTACGCTGATAACCATCCGTCGTCGCAAACAGATTCTGGGCAGCTTTTTCGTTTTTGAAAACAAGGAAGATGAACAACTATGGGAAGTGGAAAGAACCGCCGCGCATGACAAATTATTCACCATCCACGATATTGATTATACGGTTAAAACTGACTTGCCTATAAAATCAGCTCCCAAGAAAAAAGTGCCAAAACCTGAAAAGGTGAAACAGATTATCTATATTTCAAAGCCAACTGATTTCAGTAACGGCATCTTGAAAGATATTCTGCGGTCAGCCATGGCGAATAATGCCCCCCTGAAAGTGACAGGCTGTCTTATTTGCCGGTCTGATTTCTATCTTCAATTTTTGGAAGGGCCGAAAGAATCCATCGATGCCCTTTACGAAAAAATTCTTGTTGATAAACGTCATTCTGATATCAAAAGATTGCGTGGAAAGAACGTGAATGGACGTGTTTTTGGCGAATGGGCGATGAAATATGATTTCAACAAAAACTGGATGTGGTCACCAGATCAGGTGAAAAAAGGCGTTCTGCATAAACTCAAAGCCGATGAAGCGCTGGCGATCTTTGAAAAACTTGCCGCAAAGGAAGCGGAAAAAAAGAAACAGCTTGAAGACGAACAGGCAACGGTTCTGGCAAAGACAAAAATGGCTACGAAAAAAAAACCGGCTAATGCGACCTCATAAACATAGCCTAGTCACCACCCAGCTTCATATAGTAAGATAAGTTTAATCCTGTTAAACAAAACCGATGCAAACTGTTTGGGGAAAACATGAGCTATTTCGCCGATCTTTTATCGACATTATTTGAACGGGCTTCCAGCTTTGGCAAGCTATCAGCGCGGAAACAGGCACCGCTTGATGTGCTATGTCGGGAGTTATTGACAAGCAAGGGCGAGGTCTCTGGCGCCGCTTTGGCACAGGCCGTTCTGAATGAATATGCCGCCCTTGATGATACGGATAAGCTTGCCTTCTTTTGCCAGCTTCGAGATGAATTTGATCTCGATGCAGATGCCGCAAAAATGGCATTATCGCTTTATCAGCAAAATCCTGACCAGAAAAACTATGCTAAATTCATGCACGCGGTTGACCCGCAGCGTCAGGAACTTATTCGCCGCCTTAATCAGGTGCCAGGTGCCACTGCGCAACTTGTGGCTATGCGTCAGGATTTATTGCGTCTGGCCAAAGACAATCCCGGTATTGCTATAATTGATTATGATTTTAAAACGCTGTTTCTAAGCTGGTTTAACCGGGGATTTCTGGTGATCCGGCCTATCAACTGGACAAGTCCGGCGCATATCCTTGAAAAAATCATTGCCTATGAAGCGGTGCATGAAATTGATAGCTGGGATGATTTGCGGCGGCGTCTGCAACCTGAAGACCGGCGCTGTTTTGCCTTTTTCCATCCTTCAATGCCTGATGAGCCCTTGATTTTTGTGCAGGTGGCGTTGACGGATTCGATGGCACATTCAATTCAGGCAATCCTGTCTGATGATCGTGAGGCGATCAGTGCGGATAGTGCCACCACCGCC
>NZ_CBFHNB010000089.1:0-4807 GCF_965657105.1 Puniceispirillum sp. (SeqCode) | reverse complement strand
CCCATATCATCGTGCTGAATAAACCTGCTGGCATGGTGGTGCATCCGGCCCCCGGATCGCTAACAGGCACATTAGTCAATGCGTTGATCGCGCATTGCGGTGATAGCCTGACCGGTATTGGCGGGGTCATGCGCCCCGGCATCGTCCATCGGCTCGATAAGGACACATCAGGCGTTATGATGGCCGCCAAAACCGATGGCGCGCATCATACACTGACCAGCATGTTCGCTGCGCATGACCTTGACCGCCGCTATCACGCATTGGTCTGGGGCACAGGTGTTGACCGTGACGGCATGGTCGATGCCCCGCTTGGCCGCGCAACGCATGACCGCAAAAAACAGGCGGTAAATCCACGCGGACGCCATGCCATCACGCATTGGCGTGTTATGCGCACCTTGCCGCCCTTTGGCAGTCTGGTTGAATGCACATTAGAAACCGGACGCACGCATCAGATCCGTGTGCATATGGCACATATTGGTCATCCGGTGATTGGCGATCCGCTTTATGGCCGCGCCCCTCGTGCCGGACAAATGCCTGATACACGGGCGCGCACCGGTCTGGCACAAATGCGGGCTTTTGGCCGTCAGGCACTTCATGCTGTTCATCTGGGTTTCGAGCATCCGATAACAGGTGAAACGCTGGCCTTTACCGCCCCGATGCCGCCAGATATGGCCGCCTTACAGAGCCTAATGGAAGATACTGTCGCCATGCGCGCCAAAGGCCTGTAGCTATCTCTAAAATTGAGAATAGCATAGAAAATACTTTTGCCGAAAACTGCCTTAATCCCGCCCTCTTTACATGTATAATTGCTCAGAGTAAAAATAAAGACATGAATATTGCTAGGCAATGCCCCGCAACAGGAGACATAAATGGCAACCGCAACTTCAAAGCCCAAAACCAGCATGCCCGTTCTTAGCCCCGACGGTAATCTGTCGCGCTATCTTGAGCAAATCCGTGCGTTTCCCATGCTTGAGCCAGAGCAGGAATATATGCTGGCAAAAGCGTGGAAAGAAAAAGGCGATGTTGAATCAGCGCATCAGCTGGTGACCAGCCATTTGCGCCTTGTTGCCAAAATTGCCATGGGCTATCGCGGTTATGGTTTGCCTGTTGCCGACCTGATTTCCGAAGGCAATTTGGGCATGATGCATGCGGTCAAGAAATTCGAGCCTGAAAAGGGTTTCCGTCTGGCTACCTATGCCATGTGGTGGATCAAAGCGGCGATTCAGGAATATATCCTGCGCAGCTGGTCATTGGTTAAAATCGGCACCACGGCTGGTCAGAAAAAACTGTTTTTTAATCTGCGCCGGATCAAGGGGCAGATTCAGGCCATTGATGAAGGCGATCTCAAACCCGAACAGGTCACCCATATTGCCGATAAATTGAATGTCACCGAAGCCGAAGTCATGTCGATGAATCAGCGTATGGCTGGCAATGACCGTTCGCTGAATGTGCCGCTTAGCCGCGATGGTGAAGGCACGGGCGAATGGCAGGACTGGCTGGAAGATGACACAGTCGATCAGGAAACCAGCTTTGCCGAGCATGAAGAATATTCGGCCAGAGCGAATCTGATGATGGATGCTATGAAGGGGCTGAACGAACGCGAACAGCGCATTCTGCAAGCGCGCCGCCTTGCCGAACCGCCTTTGACACTAGAAGACCTTGCGAGTGAATTTAATGTCAGCCGCGAACGTATCCGCCAGATCGAAGTGCGTGCCTTTGAAAAATTGCAAAAGGCCGTGCGCGACAAAGCCAATGAGCTGAAATTACTGCCTGCCCAGGATGACGCCGAACCCGCTTTAATCGGGTAATCCGGCGGGGTCACATGTGAGTATGAATGAGAGAGGTGTGGTAATATGTCACGCCTGTTCTAATCAGCGCTCACATCACCATTGAAGGTTAATATCAGCTCACCTTCCGTATTTTGAAGGATTACATTTCTGATCTGATCTAGTTCGGCTTGGGTATAATGGTCGCCGGTAGCGGGCTTCGGGATAAACATAACGCTATTACGCCATTCAATGCGGACAGCTCGATTGGTTTCTTCCATAATACGCGCGCCATTATCAACCATGCGTCGCTGTATTTCGTCGAACGTCACCTCAGGCGGCTTCAGACATCCAATGAACCCCAATAAAACTAGTGCCCGTGGGAAGGCAATCCATCACATTATCACTATCTGTCTCAAGTTCTTGCAGAACTGATTTCGTATTTTCGTCCGGTGCCCATGTGCCGCCAAGCAGAATGGCAAGCTGATCGCTGACTTCTTTAACCACCGTCGGAATTTCAGTCGCTGTTGCCAGCAAGCCCGTCAGATGGCTGTCAGCCGACCAGAAAAAATGAATGTCATTCACCTTTTTGTAAGCAACCGAAACTGATTTTGGATGTGTCATTGTTTCGCCTCCTTGCATGACAAATCAAAGAACCAAGTCGGTATTATGGCTCATTTTTAGATAGCCACATATAATCATTTCACACAACTATATGATTTATATAATTGTAGCGTCATTAAAAGTCAAATATGTGGCTAAATGAAATATACCTATATTACTATTTATATTATATAAAATTTATAGCCTGAAAGCATTACACAATCTAAAGTAGTATTTTACTCACATACCTTATCAATCTCAGATAGTTTAAAAGACAGATTGCCACCAGACATGCGCACCACATCAAGGGCTAACCAGCGGCCAAGCCCGGTCTATGGCCTGATCCAGATCACGCTGGATCAGCCGGTCTATTTCAGCGCGCAGATATAGGCAATCGGCAATCCCCCCTTCGATAGCATCACAGCGATTTTCAAACGCATAAAGCGCCAGCATCCGGCCAGCTTGATCCTGTCTGCATAGCGGCAGATGCACCCCGTCGGCGGCGCGATTGGCACAATAATCATCAAATGAATTGGCGTTGATCTGCGCCTTATGATCCGGCGCTATGGGCGTGCACCCCATCAGCCCGATTCCCCCCATGCCCACGATCATCATCAGCACCATCTTTAATTTCGGCAGGTGCATGAATGCGCATCGGGCGATGATGCCCCAGGGCATATTACCGCGTAAGATTTTGCCCAGTGAGGTCTCGCCCAGTGGAATCTCGCCCAGTGGGATTTTACCTATTGGTGTCTTGGCTAGTGAAATTTTGTCATCTCGCATGACGCCCCCCTGTGCACCGACGGCCTATCGCTTTACGGCGACCCGAACAGCAAAGGCAGAGGCATGTGACGCGATCATGAAAAGGGCCACCCTGGTATCAGGCCGGCCACAACACAACTTTCTTATACCTTACGGTTACAAGCGAAGTTCCTGCTTATTCCCCAAAGGGTATTATATTCAGCAGGCGACCCGACAAGGGGTCGCTTGTAAAACGTAAGGTTTTTAGTCGTGCTTGTGGCACAACAACCATACGAGGCGACCCCCAGAATGGCAAATCCAGTGCTGCCATCGCCCCATCATCAAAGAGTCATGCGGGATTGCGGCCAGCCGACAGACCATCAAAAGGTTAATTTGAGCATTAATTTACTCAAGTCAGGCCACAAAATGACACCATTAACCATTTGTTAACACCCCTCACGCTATGGTGAGGGGATGGGCATGAATAGCGATAAAGTTGAAAAAAAGTGTAGAAATTAATCTTCTGTTAACTTTTCCTCTTTATAAATAGAAACTAAACTAATCCTGATTTTGGTGACTAATGCCAAGCCTAGATGAAATTAAAATTGAAGCTCCGGTACCATCAGGATTACGCAGTAATAATGAAGAGGTTACTTTTGAATTTGCGCCTGAAATTTTAAGAAATTACAAAAATACTAGACGTACTACTAAAATATTTGAAGCCTATACATTAATTGTGGGTGTCCAACTGGACATAAACTTGATTGACGAAATTGATGATTTAGTCAGCCTAAAGAATACAAAATATATTTTTAGAGGAATCAAAAGACCACGTAATGGTGGAGATGATGGTTCGGGCATATATGCCTATGTTACACATCCTAAAGAAAGTTATAGATATGAACCATCAATGACATGTGTGGCTAAAAAGGTCGAAATACCAGACGACCTTTGTTTTGTTACATATGTCGAATTTTTTCAGCACAGTGAAACTGAAATCAAAGGGCTAATAGTAAATTGGACTTGGGTTGAGACAAGCCACGATGAAAAACCAATAGACCATAAAAACCGATACGAAGAGGAGGTAGAATTTGATGTTTAAAAAACCGAAACAAGCAACCAAAACTATCAATATACCGTACGGTGAGTATAAAGCCTGCGCTTTTTATGCGCCGTCTATGGATTTTATCGAATTCATGATGGTTGACGATATTGCCGTTGAAAGACGAATAGATGAATATCTGACGCTGATTTACGACCTAGAACGCATCAATGTTATTGGATTCAAACTCAAGGGCTTAAGGCATTTTTATGATGAAGTTCTTTTACCTCAAATTAGCAACCTTGATGAGGACGACTTTCTTCCTCTGATGAAAATTTTTAATGAAATGGTTGCTCAGCGAGGACCAGAAATCTGCAAAAACATCAATGAAGAAGCCTATGACAAGGTGAAAAGAATGATGAACGAAAACAACATCCAAATGACAGCTGGTGAATTACAACGTGTAGCGGCCTAACGAGTCGTCGTTGCGGCACTGCATAGCATCCGCATTAAGACCCTACCAAGGGCCACTGGCCATAAGGTGATTACAAAATCCGGCCAGTGATGAAAGACCCCGTATTCATGCGGGGTCTTTGTTTATGCGCTTCTTATCAGATAGCTAGTCCGAAATACCACCCCTAGCCGACAAACGGGT
>NZ_CBFHNB010000088.1:0-4850 GCF_965657105.1 Puniceispirillum sp. (SeqCode) | reverse complement strand
TGGTTAAACAGAACCGGCACATCCAGCGCATGACGTGTTGCCATTGGGAAATAGCCACCGAACACACGCACTTCAGCTGGTGATGCCATTGAATCGTCATCCGAATGAACGGCATCAATGGTACCTGTCTGCAAGGCCCGAAACAGCTCGCCAGTTGGTACTAGCTGATCGGCATAATAAAGCTCAATTTCAAGCTCGCCTTTGGCAGCTTCATTGATCTTGTCAATCACCGGCTTTGTCACATGCTCTCCAAGTGCCGCGCCTGCATAGGTCTGGAAACGCCACTTAATGGCTTGCTGTGCATGGATTGCCGGCGCGCCTAACGTCGCCGCCGCGCCAACAACGGCCGAGCCACCTAAAAATTGTCTTTTGGTAATTTTCTTCATTTTATTCTCCTCTTTGGTTGTTAATTATTTTCAGACACTTAATAAAAAATATTAGCGGCCTAACGACTCATTAGTAATTACAAACGCCACGTCTTATCTGGCCAACGTCATTGCAACACTATCATGCCGCCACCTCACCTTTATGCAGCTTGCCAAGCGCATCACCTAATAATGCTACAATCATTTCAGCTATATTTTTTTGATCTATATCAGTAGTTAAAAGAGTATTGCTAAATTCTAACATCACATTTAGATAGCCATTATCTATGCCATGCTGCCTGAGCGTATGGGTAACCCCATGCTGGGGACCATAAGGTTCATTCCGCATGACCTTTAGCGTCGTATAAGCAGATGCATGCTCAAGCATGAGATCGGCAAGACGCTGATCACTATCATGCAGAATGCCAAATTCAACATCGCGTGCCTGGCCCCGATAAACAGGTGTAAAACTGTGAATCGTCACCAGAACCGGTTTACCCGACATTGACGCAAGCGTATCTGACAATAGGCTTTTGAACGGATCATAAAACCGCGTAACCCGCCGCGCACGTTCAGCCTCGTCAATCACCTGATTGCCCGGAATCGTCCTGCCCTCACTTGACGCGGGCATCGCGTCAAGCGCTTCGGGAGGACGGTTACAATCATAAATTAGCCGCGATACATTACTATAGACAAGACGCGCATCAAGCATATCTACCAAATGATGGGATAGCCCCAGCGCACCTGGATCCCAGGCAATGTGACTGGCCTGGTCATTTTCAGATAGACCAAGTGCCCTATATTCAGATGGAATGAAATTTGAGGCATGTTCACAGACAAGCAGAATCGGCGACGTCGCTTGCGGGTTGACCAATGTGGCAACCTGCTTGGTATCTTCAGCATAATCATTATCGATTAAAGTCATCATGCAACCCCTTATGAAGATAATTCTTCATCTTAGAGTGACCTGTCAAGAAATTTACTGAAAAAAATTCTTCATCTTTGGATTTAATGTGTAGTAATTTACATTTGGGAGGCAAGACGTGACCGAAAAAAACCTAACTGTAGCCGAACGACTGAAAAGCCAGTCTGATAATCTGACGCGGGCTGAACGCCAGCTTGCCGCCTGTATTCTGGAAAATTATCCAGCTTCGGGGCTTGGTACGATCACCACGCTTGGCAAACGCGCCGACGTATCGACACCCACTGTTGCCCGTATGGTGCAAAAGCTTGACTTTTCGGGTTTCCCTGACTTTCAGGCCGCGCTTCGTTTAGAAATTGAAGCCAAAATTTCCGACCCAATTACCAAACGTGAAACATGGGCTGAAAAGGCACCAACCGGCCATATTCTGAACCGCTTTACCGATGCGGTCATCAGCAATATCAGCCAGTCACTTGGCCAGCTTGACACCGACACTTTTGATCAGACATGTGCGCTGGTCGCTGATACCGATCAGCGTGTTTTTGTCGTTGGCGGACGAATCACCCGCGCTTTGGCTGAATATATGTTCCTGCATTTGCAGGTAATACGTCCTGATGTGACGCATATTCAGTCAATTTCAAACGCATGGCCGCATTACCTGCTTGACGTCAAAGAGAATGATGTGGTGATTATTTTTGATATCAGACGCTATGAAACCAGCACTTTGAAGCTTGCCGAGATTGCGGCTGAAAAAGGCGCTAAAATTGTTCTATTTACCGATCAATGGGGCTCACCTGTCAGTAAATTTGCCACTTACAGCTTTACTAACCAGATTGCTGTGCCATCAGCATGGGATTCGTCAGTAACCAGCCTTTTATTGCTTGAGATTATGATTGCCGAAATTCAAGAGCGAATCTGGCCGAACACCCGCACACGCATTGAAAACCTTGAAGATATGTTTGATCGCACCCGCTTTTTCCGCAAATTCATCTAAAGCTGAATGAAATCACCCAGAGCCAACTTTGCACAAAATTTAGGCAACCTGCTTATTCTAGTGGCAATTTTCTAAAAATCAGCTATCACGCATAGGTCACGCGCGATGCCTATCTTGTCAATACATGCATTCCACAAGACAATGCGCCTGTTAAATATGTGATCTGTCGCGATTGTGTGTAAGGCAATTTAAACCAGACTCTTTATATGTGACAAACAAACCATCCTGCCAATCGCAATGGCAGACGGGAAACTGAAAGCAGCATTATGAAAAAAATCGAAGCGATTATTAAACCGTTCAAGCTGGACGAGGTTAAAGAAGCGCTACATGAGGTTGGCATTCAGGGCATCACAGTGCTTGAAGCCAAAGGATTTGGCCGCCAAAAAGGACATACAGAATTATACCGCGGTGCTGAATATGTCGTGGATTTTCTGCCCAAGGTAAAAATCGAAGTGGTGATTGAAGACAGCATGCTTGAGCGTGTTGTTGACGCCATCCAGCAAGCCGCCCAGACCGGACGTATTGGTGACGGCAAAATCTTTATTTCGACAATCGACGAAGCGATCCGAATTCGCACCGGCGAACGTGGCGGAGACGCCGTTTAATCTATGTAGATACCGGCAAGATGTCTTGCCGGATATGGCCCTATTTTGCCTCTATCAAACCACAGGCAAATGACCAAAGACATGAAAGGATTCTAGTATGTCTGACGCAAAAGCTATCATGGAAATGATCCGTGAAAACGATATTACCTATGTTGATCTGCGCTTTACCGACCCGCGTGGTAAGATGCAGCATGTAACCCAGCATATCGACACAATTGATGAAGAAACATTGGCCGAAGGCTTCATGTTTGACGGTTCATCAATCGCAGGCTGGAAAGCCATCAATGAGTCAGATATGACCTTGATGCCTGACCTGTATCGCGCCTATATCGACCCGTTCTTTGCCCAGCCGACTTTGGCTTTGTTCTGTGACGTGTTGGAGCCAGGTTCAGGTGCCGCCTATTCACGCGACCCACGCGGAACAGCAAAGGCCGCTTTGACCCATATGGAAGGCCTTGGCATTGCCGATACCGCTTTCTTTGGTCCAGAAGCCGAATTCTTTATCTTTGAAGATGTCAAAATCGACGTCTCAATGAACCGTGCCATGTATCAGGTCGATTCAGTCGAAGGCCCTTACAACGGCGCCACCGACTATCCTGAAGGCAATATGGGTCACCGTCCGGGCGTCAAAGGCGGCTATTTCCCTGTTCCCCCGCTTGATAGCGGCCAGGATATCCGTGGCGAAATGCTGACTGTTATGGCTGGCATGGGTGTTAGCGTTGAAAAGCATCACCATGAAGTGGCCCCGTCACAGCATGAGTTGGGTGTGAAGTTCGGCACATTGCTGGAAACTGCTGACAACATGCAGCTTTACAAATATGCCGTGCATCAGGTTGCCCATGCCTATGGCGTGACCGCAACCTTCCTGCCAAAGCCAATCGCTGGCGATAACGGTTCGGGCATGCATGTGCACCAGTCACTGTGGACAGATGGCAAGCCTCTGTTCGCTGGCAATGGTTACGCTGACTTGTCTGAAAGCGCGCTTTACTATATTGGCGGCATCATCAAGCATGCTAAGTCATTGAACGCTTTCACCAACGCATCAACCAACAGCTACAAGCGTTTGATCCCAGGTTATGAAGCACCTGTGCTGCTGGCCTATTCGTCAAAGAACCGTTCTGCATCATGCCGTATTCCGCATGTGAATTCGCCAAATGGCAAGCGCGTCGAAGTCCGTTTTCCGGATGCAACCGCGAACCCATATCTGGCCTTTTCAGCCATGCTGATGGCTGGCCTTGATGGTATCCAGAACAAGATTCATCCGGGTGATGCCATGGATAAGGATCTGTATGACCTGCCTGCCGAAGAGCTAAAGCAGATCCCGACAGTATGTGCATCTTTGCGTGAAGCGCTTGAGTCACTTGATGCTGATCGTGCCTATCTGACCGCGGGTAACGTGTTTACCGACGAACAGATCGATGCCTATATCGAGTTGAAGATGGAAGAAGTCATCGCACTCGAGCACACACCGCATCCGGTCGAATTCCAGATGTATTACTCATACTAATTGGGTATGGCTAATTGGGTATCGCTAATTGGGTATCGCTAGTTGGGTATCACGCCAATTCGGCATCATACTGAAACTGAATAAGCGTGCCGCATAAGCCGCGTAATTAGTAACCATATAATCACCCCCGGATCGCATAAGCGGTTCGGGGGTTTTTGTTTTGGTGTGGAATGTTAAAGACTCAGGTTAATTTAGTGATGAGTATTCTCATAATTAGATAGGCATTTTTATAGACTAAATGAGTTTTTGCATTGGGTTCTAGCGCACCATGAAACAAAATATTTCTTAACTGGTACAAAACTTCTATTAAGGCACCTATTACAAAATGACCTTCATCGTTGATTGCATGTTTGTCTCTTATAAATTTACGACCTCCCAACATATAGTAATCTGATCGGGGCAATCTATCTTTATCCTCTGTTACCTTAACAATGATATAAGGCTTTAGTTCTCTGAA
>NZ_CBFHNB010000087.1:0-5367 GCF_965657105.1 Puniceispirillum sp. (SeqCode) | reverse complement strand
CACCCACCATTTACCCAGGAAACATTACATAGTTTCCGCCTTTTATTCCCTATAGCATTGACCATCCCTAATGTTTCGCTAGTCTAATGATGTGTTATCCGCGTCGAGGCTATGTTATGCGTATTTTTATTCCGCTATTCATCTTTTTTGTTAGCCTGTTACCGTCATTAGCTTCTGCCCATCAATGCAAGTTGGAAAATGGATCAGCTGAAGCTATCCTGATCTATAATAGTTGCAAGGCTGACCTTGCAGCAGGAATTTCCCAGCACCAATCAGACGCCATAAAACCACGAAGCGATCGCGAATTGGCACTTGAAGATGAGAATCTTCAGTTGCGACAAAAGCTGGGCGCAATAAGGAATGATTTATTGGATATTCTTAGAAATTTGCCTAATTAGGCTGGGTATCAGCCATGAGATATAGTTAACAACATATACGAAAATTACCGCTACACTTTGATCTGTATTACTTTGGAGAATCATCCATGTTTATGAAGGTTTTTATCCGTACATTTCCATCATCAGAAGAATGCGAACTTTTCGACTCCATTCTGCAAACAAAATGGCCTGATTTGTTAAAACAGTTGCCAGGTGTCAGGTTTTGGGCATTGAGCAACAAACAGGCACCGCATGTCAGTATTGTGGTCTGGGAATTTCCCGATGAGGATAGCCAGCGTCTGATAGAAAAGATGATTGATGAAAATATCAGTCGATTTGCCAAAACGCTGGCACCAAAGACGATGACCGTAAGTGGTCAGGTAACGATGGATTTTGGCGATCTATATGCAGGCAAAGCCTAGCTATTATCGCCCTTATCTTTTTGCCGGTTGCGCATCCAGTTACGGATCCAAATAACCAGAATAATTGATGCAATGATGCCGGCAGACGCACCAAGACCCAAAATCAGCTTTACTGACCCCATGTCGGCAAGCGTGTCTTTGACGCATTGCGCAACATCAGTCGCAGTCGCACATTCGGCCTCGGCCTGTGGACGATATTGCGCGTAATTTGTGGTTTCAGCTGTATAGATCCCATGTGTGGCAAGCATACCAATGACAACAAAGCTAAGCAGAAGAACAGCGAGAAGCGCCTGAAAGACGCGCGTGAAAAATGTAAAAACCGTCGTCAGCATCAGGTCATGATCCTTAAAAGCAATTGAATTTATGATATAGCGCGCAATCCTAATAAAAAGAACGGAAAAATAAGAAAAAATACAGGTTCCGTTGCGCTTCGTCTTGACAGTTGTCATGCACTGATTTAGACCAAGCACACCTTAAGCGAATGATGTAACTTTTGACAAAGCATCGCGTTTATTTTGCGCTTGGGGGTGTAGCTCAGTTGGTTAGAGCGCTGGCCTGTCACGCCAGAGGCCGCGGGTTCGAGTCCCGTCACTCCCGCCACTTCCCCTATGATAAGTCAAGACAAACGGTTCAGATCATCGATCCAGCTGTTTTTAAAATTATGTTTCAAATGTTTGTCTGATAAAGCCCAACTGCCTATTTCGGGTGGTGTTTGGCTAATCATGGTTAAGACAAAAGAGGAAAGGATGCCTTCATGCCTTCATGCCTTTAAAACCTTTACCATAAATTTTTGAAATGCGTCCGCTGGATATTAACCGCGTCGTTCATGAATAAGATAGTCTTGCGCTGATAAAGACAATAATCCTGATATGCGCTGTCTGCGTCATGGCGTAACTATTTTGCTTGTTAAAATATTAGGTATTCCTCACATTTTGCATTACAGATGAAATATGCATTCGTAATCGTCAGGTCTACAGGTGCAATATATGCTTGTTGCTAGGGGGAATTGGTCAATTATGTTGCAAGCAACAGGGATCTGGTTCAGGACAAGATTTACACCACGTCAGATCAGCTTCATGTTGATGCTGGTATCGATGGTATGTTTGCCAGGTATGGACGCCATAGTTAAATATATGGCGCAAAGTCTGCCCATTATGGAAATAATCTGGGCGCGCTATACGGGGCATTTTGTGATTATACTGCTGGTATTCGCACCCCAATTGTCAAACCTGCTCAAAACATCAAATATTAAAATTCAACTGGCACGCTCCGTTGCTTTGTTTGCCACGACGATGCTGTTTTTTCAAGCCTTGCAATTTATCGAGCAAGGGCAAGCAACAGCCATCTTTCAGATAGCCCCCATGATCATGATGGTATTAGCTGTTCTGTTTCTCAAAGAACGTTTAGGGCCGCGCCGTATTATTAGTCTGATTATCGGATTTGTTGGAGCGATGATCATCATCCAGCCACAAGCAGAACAATTTACACTTGCCAGTTGCCTGCCACTTGCCGCTGCTGCTAGCTATGCCATCTATTCTATTCTGACACGCTACCTGGGGGCGGCAGAATCTGCCTATACGACGTTGATCTATACAGCAGGCTTTGGCGCGATTGTAAGCTCTATCATACTTCCCTTTATATGGGTGCCGCCTGAAACAGCTTTTGATATATTATTGTTGCTGTTGATACCCATGATTGGTGGTATCGGACATTTTACGCTGATCCAGGCACTACAATTGACCGAAGCCAGCGATCTGGCGCCGATGAATTATCTGACGCTGGTCTTTGCCATGATATGGGGTGGTTTGATCTTTGCCGAGGTGCCAACGCCATCTACGCTGGCTGGTGGCTGCCTCATCGTTGTGTCTGGCTTATATCTCATTCGTCGATCACGTGGCCGATCATGATGAAGTTGGCGTTCATGAGGAAAAAGAAAGTCACAAATCATGGCAGGTAAGTTTGCGTTTCTGTCGATCAAGGCAATACCAACGTTGTTTTGGAGTGCGCCTAAGCCGCTGACCATGCGTCCACCATTACGGTCCTTTGTGATTTTATGTTTTGGATTGGCTTTGTTCGGACTAGGTGAGGCGTTGTTAATTGCATCAGGTGCCGGTGTTAGCCCATGGACTGTGTTTGCCGAAGGTGTAACTAATGTCACTGGCTGGAGCATTGGTCTTGCCACATTCATTATAAGTGTTTGCGTTTTACTAACATGGATTCCGCTGCGCCAGATTCCCGGCATTGGCACAATTGCAAATGCAGTCATTATCGCGCTGATGCTGGATTTTTCATTGCCCTATCTGCCAAAACCGGACGGTTTTATGCTTCAATCGCTACAAGCGCTCATCGGTGTTCTGGTAACAGGTCTTGGTGGTGGCATTTATCTTATTGCCAATCTGGGGCCAGGGCCGCGTGATGGTCTGATGACAGGGCTACAACAGCTTACCAATTTACCTATCGCATGGGTTCGTAGTGGCATTGAAATATCGGTTGTGATCATTGGCTGGTATCTGGGCGGTACAGTTGGTCTGGGCACCATGTTATTTGCGTTCCTGATTGGTCCATCAGTAGCCGCTAGCCTGTACGGTTTGCAGGCTATGTTTGGAAAAAAGCCCGTATCTCTAACATAAAGCATACCTTTGGGTGCGCTTATGTGAACTATACTGTGATTGATGTGTCTGAATTTGTGCGAAAGATCAGGGGACTTGTTATGAACGTCCTGTTTGCATTAGGGTAATGATCATAAAAAAAAAGAGTATGGCCGCTACAATGAAAAACAACCTTATAATTTACGCGCTCAAGACCTGTGATAGCTGCAAAAAGGCAATTTCAGCATTGCGCGCGGCTGGACATGAGGTGTCGGTTGTGGATGTGCGCGCGGATGGTGTTTCTGATGATCTGCTGGCCAGTTGGCTGGCGATACATGGTGCCGATGTTATGATCAATCGGAAATCAACCACATGGCGCAATTTTGATGAGGCCGCCAAGGCTGAAGCCCCGCTTGCCTTATTGCGCGCTCATCCGACATTGATGAAACGTCCGGTGATTGTTGATGGCGGTCATGTTCATGTCGGCTGGGGCAAAGATGTGCAAACGGCATTTAGCCTGTGATGCCTGTCGATTTTCATCTTTCTAATACCGCCAAACCCTGATATCCAGACTGACTCAAAGTAATGCCGGAGCCGTTATTAGGGGCTAGCATGTGCCGCACTAATCGTGCATATCTGAAAACATAAGGCTATGAAGGTTTTATTTAATCCAGACATAGTGGGGGTTTCTATGGCTATAACACGTGTTGCTATGGAGCTTGGGATGGGAACATCGCTACGCGCCGAAGATTATACAAAGGCCGCTGTGCGTGCTTTAAAAGATGCGCTTTGGCATAATTCGCTTTCGATGGCTGATGCTTTTGGGTTTCCGCGTGATGCCATGATTGTCGATATAGAAATAGCGGTGCAAAAACCGGATGCGGTTGATGCCGATGCGGTCAAAGCCGTTCTGCCCTATGGAAATGGGGCTGTTAAGGTCGTGAAGGGTGGGTTAGATGTGCCCAAGCCCGATGGTGCAGGTAAAACGATTATCGCCAATGCCGCGGTGCTGGTTTCGTTTGATATGGAGCGACGCCAAGTTACCGCTATTCAGCCGGAGGCCGGCCGATGAAGCGCATCATTCTTGAAATGGGTATGGGCAACGATCTTTATGGCGAGGATTACACCAAGGCCGCATGTCGCGCTGTGCAAGATGCTTTGCATCATAGTTCTTTGATATTGTTCCGTTCGCTTGGGTTTGATCATGCCGATATGATTGTCAAGGTTACGATTGGTATTCAGGATCCAGAGAAAGTTGATTGCGACGTTGTTGCCGCAACCTTGCCACGCGGCCGCGCGCAAGTCATTGCTGTCCAAGGAGGTCAGAATGTAAGTGACCCAGAGCATAATACAGTGTCGGTAATCGCGACGGCAGCTATTGAGGCTTATCTTGAAATCGACTCGCGTGACTGGGCGTTATCCACGCCTCAGGCGTAGGTTGATTTTGAATGAAATTATTTGATTATTTTCTCTATGCTGTTGTTGTTTTCGGTTGGTCTACAAGCTGGTTCCCGTTGAAAATGCAACTTGGTGTTGTGGCACCCGAAGTGTCGCTATTCTGGCGGTTTCTGATTGCAAGTTTCTTAATGTTTGTCATCAGCTTTGCCAGCAAACAAACATTGCGTTTTACATGGCGAACGCATCTGCGCATTGCTGCGCTTGGTCTATGTCTGTTTTCTAGTAATTTTACATTGTTCTATTATGCCGGGCTTAATACGACATCTGGCTTGCTGGCTGTAATGTTTTCATTAGCGTCACTGATTAATGTACTGATGGTGGCAGCCTTAACCCGGACAGCGCCAAAACCGACGCATATCATTGCCGCGCTGGTCGGGATTGGCGGCGTGTGTCTGTTATTTTGGCCGGAACTGCAAATTTCTGAATCGGCGGTTATGACGATCCTGTTATGCTTTATGGGCACTATGTTTTTCTGCACAGGAAATATGGTATCGGCCTCGGCGCAGAAAGCAGGCTTTCCAG
>NZ_CBFHNB010000086.1:0-6009 GCF_965657105.1 Puniceispirillum sp. (SeqCode) | reverse complement strand
AATACCGGTCAGGCTATCACCGCAATGCGCGATCAACGCATTGACTAATGTGCCTGTCAGCGAACCGGGAGCCGGATGCACCACCATGCCAGCAGGTTTATTCAGCACGATGATATGGGCGTCTTCATACAGCACATCAAGCGGGATGTTTTCGGCCTTTGGGGTGGCATCAACAGGCGGTGGTAATTCCAGCGCATAGTGGCACAGGGGTTTGACCGTGCTTGAGGGATCGGCTAAGGTTCGGCCATCTTCAAGAAGCCGTTTATCAAGAATTAACGCCTTGATCCGGCTTCGTGACAAAGACTGGCCTTCATCGTCCAGATGTTCGGCCAGAAATTTGTCGATCCGCTGTGCGGCTGCTTCGGCTGGTGCAGTGATTGACAATGTAACCGATTGTGTAGGGTGCGAATGAGTCATGATGGCGGACAATAACGCAAAATCGACCAACAATACAAATCAAGACAGTGACAGCGATGCAAAATCTGGCGATATAGCTGGCGACATGCCTTCGCCAGTGGTTGGGCATCTAGGTCTGATTAAGGCGATGAGCGTCATTATGGCGGTATTGATTGTGGCGGCCTTGGTGACAATCATTGTCACCATATATTCACGCATAACGGCATCGAATGCGGTTAAAGACGCTGTTGAAATCGAACTTGTCGTGCCTGCTGACACCCGCATCATCAGCGCCAGTGATGCGGAAAAGGGCGATATGCTTTTGGTTCTTGAAAATGCCAAAGGGCAGATGGTCTGGCGGGTCAATGGCACCGGTCAGGTGACGCAGAAAATGTCGATAATATCTGATTAACGCGCGCCAGATTGAGGCACAGCCCAGATTGAGGCACAGAATTATCAGCGTTTATATCAGGCCAAAATCGATAAAGACGCCTTTGATCAGGGCTTCAAGTGGCATAGCGCTAAAGCTGACCACGTCATAATCCAATATCGTGGGTAGCGCGTAAAACCGCAGAACAAACAGAACAAAAGCCAGATAAAGCGGCATTACCTTATTGACCAGAAATGCAGGGGCAATATAGCGGACAATAAATAACCCACCCGCGGTGGTTTTCCTGACAATGCTTAACAGCACAGTTTTACTGTCTTCATTCAAAAAGATAGTCAGCATAAACTGCACACAACTCGCCCACATGAGGATGCCAAAAAGCAAATCCAAGAGAATGCCCAAAGCTGGAACGTGAGATACCATTGTTAAAACTTTCTCTGCATCGTAACGCGTTGGCATCATATGCCGTAATGCGCTGACATTAAGCTACAAATTCATGTCTTTCGCAACCATAGAATAGGGTCTTATATGCTATTATTTGGGCTGAATTTAGGCGTTTATGCAGAAAGCTGGTGATCATATCTGGTGCTTTGCTCTAAAACCCGATAAAACAAGACTCAGTAATATAACGCCGAAAGCTACAGGCATCGGCACCTCGCATTTCAAACCAAAGGTGAAGTATGTCCAGTCATCAGTATGTTTACGTAATGAGCCGTCTCAGCAAAGCATGGCCTGGCGGCAAGGAAGTATTGAAAAACATCAATCTATCGTTTTTGCCAGGTGCCAAAATTGGCGTGCTTGGCCTGAATGGTGCTGGTAAATCAACCTTATTACGCATTATGGCGGGCATCGAGACTGACTTTCAGGGTGAGGCATGGGCTGCTGATGGCATCAAGATTGGCTATCTGGCACAGGAACCTGAACTTGATACCAGCATGGATGTGACGGGCAATGTGCTGGCGGGCATGGGGCGCGCCAAGGAGCTTGTTGATCGTTTTAATGAAGTAAGTGCCAAATTCGCCGAAGAAATGACCGATGATGAAATGAATGCAGTGATCGCCGAACAGGCCGAATTGCAGGAAGAAATTGATGCGATTGACGGTTGGGATCTTGAGCGCAAAGCTGAAATTGCGATGGATGCGTTGCGTGTGCCGCCTGGTGATGCCGATGTTACCAAACTGTCAGGTGGTGAAAAACGCCGCGTTGCCTTGTGTAAATTGTTATTAAGCGCGCCAGATATGCTGTTGCTTGACGAACCGACAAACCATCTCGATGCCGAATCCGTTGCATGGTTACAAAAGTTTCTGCATGATTTTCCGGGCACTGTTGTCACCATCACCCACGATCGCTATTTCCTTGACGAGGTGGCAGGCTGGATTCTGGAACTCGATCGCGGGGCGGGAATTCCCTATGAGGGTAATTATACAGGCTGGCTAGAACAAAAACATAAGCGGCTTGAACAGGAAGGCAAAGCTGATGATGCCCGCGTTAAGTCACTGTCACGTGAACTTGACTGGGTGCGCTCGGCACCAAAAGCGCGTCAGGCCAAATCAAAAGCCCGTATTAATGCCTATGAAAAACTGCTTGCCGAAGACCAACAGCGTCAGACCGATACTGCCCGCATCACCATTCCGGCAGGTCCGCGTCTTGGTGACATTGTTATCAATGCCGAGGGCATTCAAAAGGGCTTTGGCGATCGGTTACTGGTTGACGATCTATCATTCCGCTTGCCACCAGGCGGTATTGTCGGGGTGATTGGTCCAAACGGTGCAGGTAAGACAACATTGTTCAAAATGATTACCGGCGTTGAGTCAACCGATGCTGGCACATTCACGGTCGGTGACACAGTCAAGCTTGGCTATGTTGACCAGTCGCGCGATTCCCTAGCGGATGACAAGACCGTCTGGGAAGTTATTTCGGATGGGCTGGATGAGATTGAGCTGGGCAAGCGAACGATGGCGTCACGTGCTTATGTTGGTCAGTTCAACTTCAAAGGCGCTGATCAGCAAAAGCATGTCGGACAACTATCTGGCGGTGAGCGCAATCGTGTGCATCTGGCACGAATGCTTAAAAGCGGAGCTAACTTGCTTCTGCTTGATGAGCCGACGAATGATCTGGATGTCGATACGCTACGCGCGCTTGAAGAAGCGCTTGATGAATTTGCCGGCTGCGCGGTGGTGGTCAGTCACGATCGCTGGTTCCTTGACCGAATTGCGACTCATATTCTGGCCTTTGAAGGCGATAGCCATGTTGAGTGGTTTGAAGGCAATTATGAAGCCTATGAAGCCGACAAGAAGCGCCGTCTGGGTGCCGATGCCGACCGCCCGACACGGATCAAATATAAGCCAATCAGCCGCTAATAATATCGCCTGACAGATGATTATTGGCTGATTTTTGAACGCATAGCATCAATCAGAGCTGAAAAATTGCCCTCATTTTTGCGGATGATCGCGATATTTTCGTTTTTCTGGGTGACCAGCATAGAGATGTTTTCAATCTCAATATCCATGACCCGGGCATCACCATCAGCGGGCGTTGTGACGCGCCAATTGATGGCCACCGGTTCACGGGTTTTTGCCTGATCTGTAAAGGTGCCGCCAACAAGCACCAGCTTCTCGCCTTTGGCGGTGCTTTTTACTGGACTATATTCTAGGCCGGAAAGCTGGTCAAAATTGCGGACAACAGTGCCGATCATGACTTCGCGCATGATATCGCTATATGTTTGGCGCTCGACTGGTGTGGCTTTACGCCAGTAAGCTCCGGCAGAAAAGCGCGCGATCAAGGGAAGATCAAAATAGCTATCCAGAAGATAGGTGACGGCTTCTATCCGCTTTTCAACATTATCCGAACCCTCATCAAGAAACCCCTGCAAGTCCAGCATCATATTGTTGACATGAGTTTCAGCTCTTTCGATCTGATTTTTGGCAAAGGCTGATGCTGGTGCCAATATAGGCAGGGTGAAAAGCATGGCAAAGATAATGGAAATTTGGCAAAAGAAACGTCGTGTCATTATCCGTCCTCTCCAAAGAAATCTTCAAATTCGTCATCGGCTGATGAGGTGCCGCCACCGCGTAACTTATCGTCCAGCAATCCGTTTCGTTGCTGGTAATAGACCGATCTTGTTCGCGCATAGGGATCCAGTGCGTTATATTTTACGTCGTTGAAGGCTTCGAAATTAGCTGCGCGAAACGAGACGGCTGATGTAGGTATGCGTGCTGTCTGCCATGTTTGAAGTGGGGCACCTACCTCTATAATTGAATAGGGATTCATAACCATATCGACAACGCGCCCGGTCAGGCTTCGTGTCGTATGTGGCCCCAGAAACGGCACCATCAGATATGAACCTTCGTCAATATCGGCGGCGGCAAGCGTCTGGCCAAAATCTTCTTTGTGAATGGGGGCAGCGTCATCTCCCATCAGATCGACAAATCCAAGCGTCAGCCCGTTAATCGCAAAATTAAGCACCGCAAGTCCCGCATTTTCATATTTGCCTTGCAGCGAAGAATTGATCGCGGTAGATGGTAATCCGGCCCATGCTAGATGATGTGCAATGGCGGTTTGTCCACCTTCGGGTACGGCTTTACGGTAACCGCTGGCCACAGGTTCAATAACATAGGTGTCAACGCCCATGTTGAAATCAAAAACAGCGCGGTTGCTATTTTCATAGCGATCACGCATATCACTGCGCTGATTTTCCGGAACGCTGGAACAGGCTACGAATGTTACGAGGCTGGTCAGGATCAATAATTGCGAACGCAGCATTAGGATGCACCGGCCTATAATCATGTCTAATCCCATACCCACATAAAACACTATTAAAATAATGATGTTACGATACCGCAAACAATATTTGTGTCAAAGTGCGTTTGTCGCTTTGGCCAAGATTTCGAGCTACCATGAGTGCCGAATTTATGTTCTGGCATCTTATATGGCGAATTAATGGTAAAAGTGACTTTGTAATATTGACCGAGTAGCGCCCATTTGCGAGTTTGGGCTTATGATGAATGATCTCAATCAAAATCCGGTAAGCCCCTGGTTAACCGGTCTCAATATATCCCAGTCTGACGCTGTTACATCCCTTCAAGGTCCACTTCTGGTTCTGTCGGGTGCTGGAACTGGCAAAACCAGGGTGTTGACATCCCGGCTCGCCGAGCTTGTCGCCAGCGGTACAGCCAAACCGTGGAATATTCTAGCGGTGACTTTCACCAATAAGGCCGCACGTGAGATGAAAAGCCGAATCGGTGATATGGTCGGGCCGATGGTCGAACAAGTGTGGCTAGGCACATTTCACTCGCTGGCAGCCAAGATGCTACGCCGACATGCTGATCTGGTCGGTCTGAAATCAGATTTCACCATTCTTGACAGTGACGACCAGGTGCGTTTGATCAAACAGCTTATGGCAGCAGAAAATATTGATCCAAAGCGGTGGCCGGCAAGAATGGTAGCGGGGGTTATATCGCGCTGGAAAGACCGTGGTTTGGTGCCAGAAAAGATCACGCTTGCCGAGGCGGGTGATGTTGCCAATGGTCGCATGCAACAACTCTATAAGGACTATCAGGCGCGCCTGCTGACACTTAACGCTGTGGATTTTGGTGACCTTCTGTTGCATATGCTCACCATTTTCCAGAATCATTCCGATGTGCTGGCTGATTATCATGGGCGCATCACGCATATCATGGTGGATGAGTATCAAGATACCAACGTCGCGCAATATCTATGGCTCCGCTTATTGACAGGGCAACGTAATAACCTTTGTTGTGTGGGTGATGATGATCAGTCGATCTATGGCTGGCGCGGCGCTGAGGTTGGCAATATTTTGCGCTTTGAAAGCGACTTTCCGGGGGCAAAGACTGTCCGGCTTGAAGAAAATTACCGGTCCACGGGTCATATTCTGGCGGCGGCCTCGACAGTTATTGCGCGAAATGAAACGCGGCTTGGCAAGACGCTATTCACATCGGCTGATGACGGTGAAAAGGTGCGCGTAAATGGCTATTGGGATGGTGCCGATGAGGCGCGATCAATATCCAGTCATATCGAATCGATGCAACAGAATGGAGCGCATCTGTCTCAGATAGCTGTATTGGTGCGCGCTGGGTTCCAGACTCGTGAATTTGAAGAACGCTTTATTGCCATTGGCTTGCCATACCGGGTTGTCGGGGCGCGCTTTTATGAACGTGCGGAAATTCGGGATGCGATTGCCTATTTGCGGCTGATTTCGCAACCGG
>NZ_CBFHNB010000085.1:0-6190 GCF_965657105.1 Puniceispirillum sp. (SeqCode) | reverse complement strand
CCGGGGAACGAGCAACCGGGGCTTCGGCTTGACGCGGTGACGGTTCTGCGTGGCATCAGGCCGGTCATTCATGAATTCAGCAACCATCTTGATAATGGACAGCTTGGCCTTGTGCATGGTGCGAATGGTGTCGGCAAAACGACCTTGTTGCGCGCGATTGCCGGACGGCTTCCTCTGGCAAGCGGTGCTATCACATATAGGACACATACAAGCGTGGTAGCTAGCGGCGAGGTAGCTGGCGGCGAAGCGGCGCGGCTTTATGTGGGGCATCAGGATGGTCTGTCAAGTCTGATGAGCGGGCGTGAGAATCTGCAAAGCTGGGCCGCGATGACGGGCTATGCTGACGATTACAGGATTGAAGTAGCGCTCGAAGCACTGGGCTGTATGGGGTTTGCCGATAGCATGGTGCGGCTATTGTCGCGCGGGCAAAGGCGACGGCTGGCACTGGCACGGTTGATGCTTGGCCCGAAAACAGCCTTATGGCTTCTGGATGAGCCGAATGTAGGGCTTGATGATGATGCACGTACAGCTTTGGATCGCATTATTTGCGCGCATATTGACCATGGCGGCATGGTGCTGGCGGCAACGCATCTCGATCTGGGTGCAACGCTTGGCAAGACACGGCAGATATGGACGCTAGGGCATAAGGCGCACATAGATGCATAGTGTTTACGCGCAGATAAAACGTGATCTGACCATCGCCTGGCGTAGCCGACAGGATGTCGCGGTCATGCTGATTTTCTTTGTTATCATTATCGCCTTGTTTCCGCTGGCTTTTGGCCCGTCGGCGGCGATTCTGAAACCGCTGGCCGTACCGATCATCTGGATCGCGGCACTGTTATCGATTCTGGCTGGATTTGACAGTCTGTTTGCTGATGATGTGCGTGATGGCTGGCTTGACCAGATCAGTATTCCGGTGGTTGATGAAATGTCTGGCGAACCCGCAATCGGCGGGTTTTACCAATTAGGGCTTTATGCGCTGGCCAAAGCCGTAGCGCATTGGGTGAAAACCGGCGTGCCTTTGTTGCTGACAACGCCTTTGATGGCGATCATGCTTGCCATGCCATTGCATCAACTGGGTGCGTTAATTGTGGCACTGGCTGTGGGAAGCTGTTGCCTGACCTTGCTGGGGATCATGGGCGCGGCATTGGCACATGGCGCACGGCGCGGTGGCGGCCTGATGGCTTTGCTGGTGTTGCCTCTGGCTGTACCAGTGTTGATATTTGGGGTAATGGCCTCGCAACCTAATATGACCATGATCGTGACGCCTCATCTTATGCTATTGGGGGCGTTGGCGTTGCTGTTGCTGGCATTGGCACCACCGGTGGCGGCGATGGCGTTGATCGAAAGCGACGGCGGTAGCGGATCATGAGGCTGGATATTGTGATTTTAACAAAAAGGGCTATATCACACAGGCATGTTTGATTTTCTGGCAAACCCAACGCGCTTTATGCGCATCGCCGACTGGCTGTTCCGCCCGCTATTATTAATAACAGCGGTGACGATGGCCTATGGGCTGTATCTGGGGCTGTTTGCCTCGCCGCCTGATTATCAGCAAGGCGAAACCGTGCGGATCATCTATATCCATGTACCAGCAGCATGGCTGGCCTTGTTTGGCTATGTCGGATTGGGATTATGCGGCTTATTCTATATTGTCTGGCGGCATCCACTAGCGGATATTGCCGCCCGTGCGATAGCGCCTGTTGGTGCCATGTTTGCCTTTCTGACGCTGATAACAGGTGCCTTATGGGGCAAGCCCATGTGGGGCGCATGGTGGGTTTGGGATGCACGATTGACCTCGATGCTGATCCTGTTTTTCTTCTATCTTGGCGTGATCGCACTGGCGAACGGCTTTGACCGCCCTGAGCGTGGCAGTCGCCCAGCCGCCTTGCTGGCGCTAGTTGGGGTAATCAATGTGCCGATAGTCAAATTCTCGGTTGATTGGTGGCATACATTGCATCAACCAGCCAGTATCCTGCGCCGTGGGGGGCCTGCCATTGATCCGTCGATGCTGACGCCGCTTATTCTGATGCTGATTGCCTGTCATGGCTATTTTGCCCTAGTCGTGATTATGCGCATGCGGGCGCTGATCACCGCACGACGCATCGCCACGCTTGAATTAAAGCGCCTTGGCAAGGATGGTGGCATATCATGAACAGCCTATTCGAAATGGGACAATTTGGCGGGTTTATCTGGGCCAGCTATCTGATTGCCGGACTGGCGCTAGGCTGGATATTCATCGCCAGCTGGCTTCGGGCGAAGTCGCTTACAAACAGGCTGAACACAATGATGCAAGATGATACCAGCGATACCAAGGATAAAGACAAGAGCATAAGCGAATAGTAACAGCCTAGCTGGAACGCCGACGGCCACCTCGCCGACGGCCTCCTTCAAGCGCGGGGGCATCCTGTGCTGTCAGAATGCGTTCGGGCAATGGAACCATTGCCGCCAGTTTGGCATAGGGATCGCTTTTATGCGGGATCGCCATCGCCTTGACGAAATGATCCTGAAATGAGGGTTCAATCGCGGTTTCGATTTTTTCGATATTGCGCACAGTCTGTTCAATTTCAGCGCGGGCACCTTTATTCAGCAAGGCCATGCGCGCACCTGCACCTGCTGAATTTCCTGCCGCCCGAACATTTTCAAGCTCGCAATCGGGGATCATGCCAAGCACCATCGCATATTTGGGATCAATATGTGTACCAAAGGCACCAGCCAACACAACCTTGTCGATTTGGCTGATATTGATCTTATCCATCAATAAACGGAAACCAGCATACAACGCCGCCTTAGCCAGCTGGATCGCGCGCACATCATTCTGGGTGACGGTTACATTGTCGCTGACACGATAGCGGAATGTGCGGTCATCAGCCTCAATCCGCGGGCTGATCGCCGCTTTGCCGCCATCAATCACACCATCCATCGTGATGATGCCGGATAAATACATTTCGCCCAGAATTTCAATGATTCCCGATCCGCATATACCGGTAATGCCAGTGGATTTTACCGCTTCGTCAAAACCATCTTCATCCGACCATTGGTCAACGCCAATAACACAAAAACGCGGTTCCAGCGTTACCGGATCAATGCGCACACGCTCGATCGCCCCGGGGGCGGCACGTTGTCCAGATGAAATCTGCGCCCCTTCAAAGGCAGGCCCTGTCGGTGAAGATGCGGCCAGAAGCCGGTCACGATTACCCACGACAATCTCGGCATTGGTGCCCACGTCAATAAGCAATGTCATTTTATCGGTTTTCTGCGGCGCTTCGGCAAGCACGACACCGGCAGCATCAGCCCCAACATGCCCCGCAATACATGGCAGGATATAGGCGCGGGCACCTTGGTTCAAAGCTAGGCCAAGGTCGCAGGCTTTCAGACTGAGGGCGGTATCAATAGCCAGCGCAAAGGGGGCGCCGCCAAGCTCTAGCGGATCAATACCCAAAAGCAGGTGATGCATAACTGGATTACCAACCAGAACAATTTCGACTACGTCATCGCTCGACATGCCAGCCTGTTCAGCAGCCCCATCAATAAGTGTCTGCAAGCCCGCGATGACGGCTTTGGTCATTTCAGCAGGCCCGTCAGGATTCATAATGCCATAAGACACCCGACTCATCAGATCTTCGCCAAACCGAATTTGCGGATTCATGGCACCCGTTGATGCCAGCACCGCACCCGTTGCCATATCGCAAAGATGCGCCGACATGGTTGTCGAGCCCACATCAATAGCAACGCCAACAACCTTTTCCTTGAGGCCAGGCCAGATACCCGTCACATGACAGCCATCACGCAAGGCGACCGTAACAAGCCATTTCCCTTCGCGCAGAACAGGTTGTAATTGCTGAAGAATATGTAAATCACAAGTGATTTCGCCTGATACACGATCTGGCCATTGCTGTGCCAAGGCTTCGGACAGACGACGAAAATCCCCAGATGGTTCATGCATATCGGGCTCGCGCACCTCGACAAGGCACAGACGCACAACCGGATCCATTTCGATTTGACGCTCATCCGCCGCCTTGCGAACAAGCTGATTATGCACCTGACTTTCAGGTGGCACATCAATCACCGCATCGGCAAGCAGGACAGATTGACAGGATAGCCGCCGCCCATCAGCCAGACCGCGCTTACCCGCATAGCGGGTTTCAACCGCCGTTACCGCGCCAAGACTGTCAGCCCCTGATACGATACCATGTTTGGCAAATTCACCAGTGCCAACATTGATCTGGCAGCGTCCGCACATCGCCCGGCCGCCACAAACCGAGTCTATATCAACGCCAAGTTCGCGCGCAGCCTGTAAAACAGTTGTTCCCTGCGCGACTTTAGCCTGACGGCCTGATGGCGTGAAAACAATTTTGACATCTGTTTTGCCACTCGGGTTTGCATCGGGGGCATCGGCGATGGTTGTATCTGTGCTCATATAGCTTGCCTATCGTAATCGGACATGCCCCTAGGCACTGCGGCTACGACGCGTCTGGCGACGTTCGCGACCACCAGATCCTTCAGCAACAGGTTCGCGAAAACGCTTGATCCAGTTACGGCATTCAGGGTCATTACCATTCATAACATTGGCACCCATTATACCTGTCATTTCTTCAGAATGAAGCGGATTCATGATCGCCGATGTCATGCCTGCACCTGCTGCCATTGACAAAAAGGCGGCATTCATGCCATGTCGATTGGGCAAACCAAAGGAAATGTTAGAAGCCCCACAAGTTGTGTTGACCTTGAGTTCATTTCGCAACCGAATAATCAGATCCAACGCCGAACGCCCCGCCATATTGATCGCGCCAACTGGCATGATTAGCGGATCAACAATGACATCTTCGCGCGGAATACCGTAATCCTCAGCGCGCTCTACAATCATTTTGGCAACCTCATAACGGACATTCGGATCTTCAGAAATGCCAGTTTCGTCATTTGAAATTGCAACAACAGCCGCGCCATATTTCTTGACCAGTGGCAGAACGACTTCAAGGCGTTCTTCTTCGCCTGTTACCGAATTTACCAACGGCTTACCTTTATAAACAGATAGACCCGCTTCAAGCGCGGCAACAATCGAACTGTCAATCGCCAGCGGCACATCGACAACTTCCTGAACCAACTTGATTGACTCAGCCAGAATGGCCGGTTCGTCAGCCATCGGGATGCCCGCATTCACATCAAGCATAGTTGCACCAGCTTCAACTTGTGCTATGGCGTCTGCTATAACCCGCGAATAATCACCAGCCGCCATTTCGGCTGCTAGTAATTTACGACCCGTCGGATTGATACGCTCGCCAATGACACAAAAGGGTGCCTCAAAACCAATGGTAATTTCCTGTTTATCGGATGAAATAAGCGTTTTGGTCATGTGCCTAACTTTCTAAATATGGCTTGCCAATTCTGGTATTAAATTTTTTTAGCGTTGTAGTGTTTCTAGCTTTTGTTTTTTTTCGACAGTAAATGATATTAGGACACACAAAAGAAAGCCGAAGGCAATCAGCATTGTCGCATCAGATAAATTTGATCAGCCAAAGCGGCGTATCAGCACTTACTTACGCCGACTGAGATTACGCAACAAGTGCTTCGAAGCCACCTTTAGGCAAGCTTTTGATTTGCCCATCAGCGATAGCCTGTGCATAAGCTGCCGTTTTGGCAAAGCCACCAAACGGATAAAAATGGAAATGCTTAATCATGCAATCTTTGTCAGCCGCCATACCTTCGGCAAGGTTATCAAGAAGTATATGCGGCGATTGTACAGTCATCAATTTGGCTACATTCTTGGCCTGTTTGGCGATAAAGCGCATTGATGGGCCAATACCCGATACCTGGGCAAAGCGGAACAAGGTCTTGATTGTGGCAGGCCCCGGAATACCGACGCGGATTGGCAGATTATTGCCAGCCTCGCGGATTGATTTTTCCCAGGCCAAAACAATGTCAGCTTCGAAACAGAACTGTGTTTCGATATAGAGGTTCAGGCCATCGCGCTTGGCCAACTCATTTTTGAGAGCAAGCGCTTCGACGATTTCTTCGTCACTTATGTCGGGGCTACCTTCGGGATGGCCCGCCACACCGATATCAGTGATGCCATATTTCTGAATCAAACCCGTGTTCAGCACTTCGATGCTGGAGGCAAACTGACCAACCGGATTGTCAACACCACCGCCAATGACCAGAACTTCGCTAACGCCCGCTTTCTGGGTGAACG
>NZ_CBFHNB010000084.1:0-6497 GCF_965657105.1 Puniceispirillum sp. (SeqCode) | reverse complement strand
AACTTGACGAAGATACCATCAATCAACGGCGGCAGCTTGTTCATAAAATCATGGATATGTTTAAGGAAAATTGATGAATTATATATATAAAATATGTCCTGCTGATATCTGGGCTAAGGCCGAAGAGAATGGTGCATTTTCTGGTGCAGGCATTGATTTAACAGATGGGTTTATTCATTTCTCAACACAGGCGCAAACTGCCGAGACCCTGCGGCTTCACTTTGCTGGCATTGCAGATTTGAAGCTTATTCAGATAGATGCGGATGCGATTGATATCGTTTGGGAAGAATCACGAGGCGGTCAGCTTTTCCCTCATCTATATGGAACGTTATCTCTGACCAAGGTTGTTGCTGTTTTTGACCTGCCATTAGACGATGACGGGGTGCATATCCTTCCCGACTTGCTTGGTGCCTAATCTGGGATAGTGGCCACCGCAGACAATATTGATTTGGCATCATCAATAAGTGCATGAATATAACGATCTGGCCGTATAATCACAGCCAAAGCCCCTAGATCATCAAGCATCGCTGTAACGTTCGGCTCATTCACGTCACTAACCACACATATATCTTCACGCGATAGTGCCGGTGCATAGTCGCGCCTGCTGACAATAGCCCATCGCAAACCAATAAGGTCGTCTAACAAACGACCATCAGCCAGTTTTGGCTGGGGCGAACGATAGCCCCGCAATGGATCCGATGAGTCACCAATACCCGCACCAAGCCGTGGCGCGATTGATTGCATTTTTGCATTGCCGACGACCTGTCCGTTATCCATCTGAGGCTGGGGTGAGGATAAGGCCGTGCGCAAACCATCGGCTGTCTCACAACTATTCAACAAATTACCCAGATATGTTGCCATTTCAATATAAGCCCGCGCATGCGGTGCCCGTTCGCTGTCATAGCTATCGAGTATCGAGAATGCTCCACCGCGTAATATATGCGCCAGCTTCCAAGCCAAATTAGCAATGTCACGAATGCCGATACACATGCCCTGCCCCATAAATGGCGGCGTCAAATGCGCGGCATCACCAGCAATCATCACGCGGCCACGACGCCAATAGCGCGCCAGTTTGGACTGAAACGTGTAAACAGCACGCCGCTCAATCGATATATCGTCAGCTGTTACACGCGGTGCCAGAAACGACCAGACAAATTCATCAGAACGAACATAATCATCGGTTTCATCATCTTTCAGGCTAACCTCCCAACGGCGCCAGTTTTCAGGTTGACGCGCATAGGTGCTAGGGCGATCAGGATCACAGGTCTGAATGGTGAAATCACCAAGATCGGGACGTGGCCTTTTTAACAGCCCATCTAGCACTAACCAGCGTTCCTCAAACCCTAGATCATGCATTTCATCATCACGGTTAATTCGCATTATATCATCGCTGGATACAATATCCTTTGACGCGCATATATAGTGACGGATTAAAGACCGCGCACCATCACAACCAATTACAAACCGCGCCTTTGCCTGTGCTGATGCACCGTTATCATCAAAAGTGATCAAAGCATGATTTTCGGTTTGGCTGATCGATGTCACCGTCGCACACCAGCGCATATCAACGTTGCTAAACCGCGTCATGCCCTGATGTAGAATGGCTTCGATATCTGGCTGATGAAACCGATAGCTTGGATACCACCCATAAGGACCAATCGATTGTGGCCTGGACCAATCAACCAGCATATTCTGGTCTTTATCGACAAAATGCATGCCAGCGTTGATACGCACTTTATCATCTATTGCATCGGCAAGCCCGATTGCCTGAAATACACGCATGACTTCATCATCAAGATGCACCGCACGCGGTAAAGGATAAGCCGAAGCCGCACGTTCTAAAACCAGAACGCGGAACCCGTAAAGCCCCAGAAAATTGGCAAGGCTAGCTCCAGAAGGACCGCAACCAACGATCAACGCATCATAGATAGCGTTAGTCACGTAACGTTCCTTTAAGCTGGTCATATAACCAAGGACAGTCAGCTATCCCTGGTGCCCGCAGACCATTACGTGCCGCCTCTAGACGCAATTCGCGCAATTCGGATCTAGGGGCTTCGGGAAGATGCAAACGTTCATGTCCCCAGAAGCTTGGGCCAGAAAATGTTTCATGCGGCTCCCATGTGGCTGGATCAATCACACGACCTCCCCAGCCATTTTCCACAAAGAAATCTGATGGTGTGTGGGCATAAAACGAGGTCATATAATCATTTGTATGACGACCAAGCGTATAGGCTATTGAATCTTTTTCAAGCTGAGCCAGATCATAACCTTGCCCCACATCATCCAGATTTGCATATTCGATCATGAAATGATGAAATCCGTTTCGGCCTGTGCCAATCATTGCAAAGCTGTGATGCCGCCCATTTACATGAAAGAAAAACAAAGGAATAGGCGACAAGGCATAGTCTGATACGCTGAATTCGAGAACATCACGGTAAAATGGCATTAGCGCATGCGCATCTTTAACATGCAGCACCGCGTGCCCCATGCCATAGGCACCGGTTTTAAAGCCTTCGATCGGACGACCCGAAACGAATGGATCGGTTGTGGTTTCCGGGGCGTGAAACAGTTCGACACGATTCCCGTCAGGATCGTCAAAATAAATCATATTATCGACAAAACGCTGATCACATAAAGCACGGGACGCTGGCAAAACAGGTATATCTGCCGCGTCAACTCTGGCCGCATAGCGTTCAAGGTCTGCCCTAGATGAAACCTGCCAGCCCATGAATGCAAGATCAGAACCAGGCTCGTTGGCAACAACAAATCTTTGACGCCAGTCATCCATACGGAAAGATAAGCTGCCCACACCCCGATCACAGGCGTGCATACCTAGCCTGCGGGTTGCAAAACTGGACCATTCATCCAATTTGTCACTACGCACACCAAGATACCCAAGCGCTATGATTGACATAAAACCCACCAAACAAACCTTTCTATTATAGTAACGCATGCTTTCCTAAGAGCAAGGCAGAAGCGCGCTGACTATCTGTACGCATCATGCGTCAGAACGCCACTTGACCATAGAGCCAGTTAAATTCATCTTATTTATATGATTAAGGATTCATCATCACGAAAGCCCGCAGACGGTGAGCGTTTAACGATCTGGCCGCATAGGTCATTATCGCCAAAGGGCTTTGGCATTGTGATGGCGGTAATTGGTTCACTAGCCTTTATTATTGGTTTTGGTTTCTTTCTGGCAGGTGCCTGGCCTGTAATAGGCTTTCTGGGGTTGGAAATATTGATTGTGTGGGGTGCCTTCAAGCTGAATTATCGCGCCGCACGTCGCCGTGAAACCCTGAAAACAGAGGCCGATAATCTAATCATCCAGCGAACCGACCCAAGTGGCAAGACTGATATAGAAAAGCTATCTACTGCCTGGTTGCGCGTCCAAATAACCCCGTCGATTGCCCCAACGACTGCCCAACGCTATCGTCAGCGTGTTATCCTGACAAGTCATGGTAAAAGCACTGAAATTGGAAGCTTTCTGCATCCAGCCGAGAAAAAGCATCTAGCCAATGAACTTACCAGCATGATTGGCAGAGCCAAAGAGCGGCAGCTTCGCGGCGACTAGGCTTATCACCCATATCAATCAGCCATTCCGATTTTATTCTGTCATTTTCGGCACCAGATGATATTTATGGTGGCCTGCACGGTACCGACTTGAGCCGCAAAACAGGAGATGTTTTTGGACTTTTGGACGCCTTTCAAACTGGCATTTGATTTACTGCTTTCGGCAGACACCGAATTGATGGGTATTATTGGCCTGTCTTTAAAAGTGAGCCTGACAGCGGTTTTCATTTCGCTTGTCATTGGCATGCCGCTTGGTGCTATTCTGGCTAGTAAGAAGTTCTTTGGCGCTCCCGTGCTGATTGTCATTTCAAATACTTTTTTGAGCATGCCACCGGTGGTAGTAGGCTTGTTGATCTATATTCTGATTTCACGATCAGGCCCGCTTGGCTGGCTGGAAATTCTCTATACGCCTTATGCCATGATACTTGCGCAAAGCATTCTTGTTGTGCCCATGTCGATTGCCCTATCACGGCAAATTTTTGAAACGTTGAACAATGAATATAAGCCCCTTTTCACGTCTCTTGGCGTCAATGCCCTTAGACGCATAATGGTGCTCGTTGTTGATGCGCGTATCGCGCTTATTACCATTGGACTAGCCTGCTTTGGGCGCGCTATTTCCGAAGTCGGTGCGGTTATTATCGTGGGTGGAAATATCCGCCATTCGACAAGAGTCATGACCACAGCGATTGCGCTGGAAACGTCCAAAGGTGAGCTGGCTATCGCCATGGCATTGGGACTGGTACTTTTATCGATTGCATTAGTGGTAAATATCGCCAGCCAGTTCTTGCGGCATTATTTTAAAAAGGCGGCACTTGATGTCTGATAGCATCATCATAAAAGCCGAGGCACTGTCAATCATTCGAGATGGGACTGCGATCCTGAATGATGTTACAACACATATTTTGCAAGGCAAAATTACCATGCTTTTAGGGCATAATGGCGCGGGGAAAAGTCTATTGTTGCAAGCCTTGCATGGTATTATCGAACCCGATAGCGGCGTTATCACGGCACCGCCTGCACATACCCAGAAAATGGTCTTTCAAAAACCCATCCTGCTACGGCGTAGCGCGTCTCGACATTTTGACTTTCTATGCCCAGGCATTAGCCAAACTGAAAAAATAGCATGGTTTAAACGCGCTGGATTGATAGATCAGATGGATACCCCTGCCCGCCAGCTATCGGGCGGCGAACAGCAAAAACTGGCATTCATCGGAGCGCTGGCAAGCAAACCAAGCTTGCTGTTTCTGGATGAACCTTCGGCAAATCTTGATTTTGAAGCCAGTGCAAAAATCGAATCGTTAATCAGCGACGCGCATAAAAACGGTGTAACGATCATCATGACAACGCATAATATAGCCCAGGCACATAGGCTGGCTGATCATGTCCTGTTCATTGAGCATGGCAAACTGATCGAAGATAGAAACGCAAAAGACTTCTTTGCAAACCCGTTGCATAATGCGGCACAAGCCTATATTGCCCATCACCATGTCTGATCATCTGTCGCTGTGTGAAAGTCAAGCCATGCACATATGTCGCCAATTAAAGCGCTTTATCATCGTAATAATGGTCATGGCATCTGCATCTATATCCAGTATCGCCTTTGCCGAAACACCCTTTATTATTCTGCAATCAACAACATCAACACAAAATTCCGGACTTTATGATCATCTGTTACCGCATTTCAAAAAACAAACTGGTATCGATGTCCGCGTTGTTGCCGTTGGCACCGGACAGGCTTTGCGTAACGCCCAAAATTGTGACGGTGATCTTTTACTGGTGCATTCCAAACCTGACGAAGAAGAATTCGTAAAAGCCGGATTTGGCGCAGCACGCCGCAATGTCATGTATAATGATTTTGTCGTTGTTGGCCCAAAGCATGATCCAGCTGGCATTAAACAGGCAGATACCGTCGCCGAAGCTTTGCAAATGATCTACGCACAGCAAAGCAAATTTGCCACCCGCGGTGATGACAGTGGCACACATAAAGCTGAATTACGTTTATGGAAAAGTGCCGGGCTGAGCCCTGATGCGCGTCATGACCACTGGTATCTGGATACTGGCCTTGGCATGGGGGCGACGCTCAATTTTGCTGTTCAGGCCGATAGCTATGCCATCAGCGATCGTGGCACATGGATCGCCTTTGCCAATAAAGCAAATCACAAGATCCTGTTTGAAAGTGACCCGCCTTTATTCAATCAATATGGTGTGGTGACAATCAATGCCAAACGATGCCCGCATGTGAAACAGGCGCTTGCAGAAAGGTTTGCAAGCTGGCTTGTGTCATCAGATGGCCAAAAACATATCGGCACCTATCGTCGGCATGACACGCAGCTGTTTTTCCCTAATGCCGATAGATAAGAAACCCATATCATCATCTTATTTATACCAATCACATTGCCACAAAACCAAGATATCGAAAACATTTTTTCTGTGAAAAATAGCTTGTAGATAAACCATTAGTACGCCGCTTCATGCTTGGATTTTTTGAAAATAATACAGTTGAAGTGCTTTCTAAAGCACATGATAGTTCAAGTTACCCAAAGGAGAAGGCTGTCTGGTTTTTTGAACAATACGAGCCTCAGTTAACCTTTTCTTAACCAACGCTATGATAGCTTCGTTGGAAACTTAACCAATGGAGTTAAAGATGTTGAACTTTGAAAAGGGAGTCAGAGAGAGCTTTGAAAGCAAAAGTAGAATATTAAACACTTTACTCACGATTGTTTCTGGGAAACCTAGCGGCAACGAATATAAAATAGCCATCAAGAATCCTTGGCTTTTAATAATTTGGAAAATTGGGCTAATTTTCGCCTTGGCCTTCTTCGTATTTTCTTCTGTTTTGATAGGTGGAATGGTTGCAAATTTACTTGCGCTTTATTTTTCTATTTTTCTCTGTGGGCAATTTCGTGAGATGCAAGTATGTTTTA
>NZ_CBFHNB010000083.1:0-6596 GCF_965657105.1 Puniceispirillum sp. (SeqCode) | reverse complement strand
ATCTGTGTGGTTGGCGGATCGTCTTTAGCAGCGGTGTAACGGGAGCTCATATCGGGACTTTACGGTTAAATCTGACAGGTATATTTGTGGGTATATTTATGGGCGGCATATATCGAATATCAAACATGATTGTGACAGTCACATGCCAGCTTTAGAGTCATTAAAGGCTGTTGATTTGAAGATAACGAATGATCATTCTACACCGCAACATCATGTTGTTCTAATATTTTCATACAAGGTCTATGAAGCTTTGAACCCGCCCCATGCAATAAAGGCATCATTCCTGTAATCTGGCTTCCCATATAGAAATACGCTGTCATCAAGATGCGTCATATGCCCACCAGCGGCGCGCAGCACCGCATCACCAGCCCCGGTATCCCATTCCATTGTTGGGCCAAACCGTGGATAGACATCTGCCTCACCTGCCGCAACAAGACAAAATTTCAAGGACGATCCAATTGATATTGTGTTCGCTATATCATGTTCGGCTAGCCATTTGTTGGTTGCTTCATCTCTATGCGATGCGCTTGCCACGGCCAAGACCCCGCTGGCAGGGGGCATGCGGATAGATAGAGCTGTAGATGTATCTGCGGATTTTTCACTAGCGCCTTTTCCAATAATACCAACAAACAAACGATCAAGAGCAGGTGCATAAACAACGCCCATGATCGGCACCCTATTTTCAATCAACGCGATATTCACGGTGAAACTGCCTTTGCCATCGCGTTTCAAAAATTCTTTTGTGCCATCCAAGGGATCAACAAGAAAGAATCTATGTGGCGCTTTCAGGCTATGGCTGGCGGCATTTTCTTCAGATATTACAATTATGTCTGGTGCCAGCTGGGCTAATGCAGGCAGAATAATGGCCTCAGCGGCGCGATCAGCGCCGGTTACAGGTGAGCCATCGCTTTTGAAATCCACATTCGGGTCTTGGTCATGAATCTCCATGATCTTTGCGCCAGCTTTAAGGACAACAGGTTCGAGAGCCTGGGCAAGCATTTCTAAGTCCATAATGTTCAATCCCAAATTGTATCGAATATGTCATGTTTTTTTGCCGATGATTAGCAATCAAACCATTATAATTCCATCTGCGCTATAAGTGATTTTACAATTACATCTAGGTCTTGTGTATCTGTATAAACCCGCATCTCTGGGTTATCAGGTGCCTCGTAAGGGCTGTCGATTCCGGTAAAGTTCGGCAATTCACCTTTGCGAGCCTTTTTATAAAGACCTTTCGGGTCACGTGACTCGGCTAATGCAAGCGGCGTATCGACAAACACTTCTATAAATTCACCATCTTCAAATAAAGCGCGCGCCATAGTGCGTTCAGCTTTGAATGGTGAAATGAAAGCAGTGATGACAACAATGCCAGCATCCACCATCAATTTGGCGACTTCGCTAATCCGGCGAATATTTTCAACACGATCTGCATCTGTAAATCCAAGATCATTGTTTAAGCCATGGCGTATATTATCTCCATCAAGGATATAGGTGCGAATACCTCTGCTATGAAGTTCTAATTCTAGCGCGTTTGCGATTGTTGATTTGCCTGAACCTGAAAGCCCGGTGAACCAAAGCACTTTACTTTTGTGGCCATTGAGACTCTGGCGCGCCGATTTATCAATATCGAGCTTGTGCACATGCACATTACGGGCACGCCGAAGTGCAAATTTGATCATCCCAGCAGCAACAGTCTGGTTGCTCATGCGATCGATTAAGATGAACCCACCTAAGCCGGCACAGTCTTTGTATTTTTCAAATGTGATCGGCTGGTCTGTCTTTAGTGTCACAACGCTGAGATCGTTGAGTTCAAGCTTGTTCGCAGATAGTTTTTCGTAGCTGTTTATATTGATCTTATGCTTAATGTCGGTGATTTGCGCACTGACAAGTGAGGTGCCAAGTTTCAATAAATATGAGCGGCCTGAATATCCAGGCTCTTGATCCATCCACATAAGTTCTATTTCAAAATGGTCAGAGATTTCGGCGGGCGCATCAGCGGCAACGATAACATCACCGCGTGATATATCTATCTCTCGGTCTAGGGTGAGTGTGACGGCTTGATCGGCCTCGGCATATGAAAGTGCGTCTTTAAATAGCAAAATCTCTTTTATGTTTGCGGTCTCGCCTGAAGGCAGAATGCGCACATTCTGCCCTATCTTTATGTGGCCAGCCGCAATCGTGCCAGCGAAGCCTCTGAAGTCCAAGTTAGGACGGTTGACCCATTGTACAGGCATGCGGAAGGGATCATCTGTTAAAAGGCGGCGTGTTTCAACGGTCTCAAGAAACCCCATTAGGGTTGGGCCTTTATACCATTCAGTTTGCGTGGCCTGCTGGAGAATATTACAGCCGTTTAAAGCCGATATCGGGATAGGGGTGATTGACTCAAAATTAAGCTGATTGGCAAAGGATCGATAATCATCTTCTATGTGATCGAAGATATCGTGGTCATAATCTACGAGATCCATTTTATTGATGGCCAAAACAATTCGTTTAATGCCAAGGGTTGAACAAATTATCGAATGCCGGCGGGTTTGCTCGAGAATGCCTTTGCGGGCGTCGACAAGGATTACCGCTACATCAGCGGTAGAGGCACCAGTCACCATATTCCGTGTATATTGTTCATGTCCTGGCGTATCGGCAACGATGAATTTCCGCCGCTTTGTGGTAAAATATCGATAGGCAACATCAATTGTGATGCCTTGTTCGCGCTCGGCTTCAAGCCCATCTAACAGCAATGCAAAATCGATTTCATTGCCCTGGGTGCCGCTTTTCATCGATTCTTTTTTCAGGGTTTCGATCTGATTTTCGAAAAGTATTTGTGCTTCATACAAAATGCGGCCGATAAGTGTGCTTTTGCCATCATCAACACTACCGCATGTTATAAACCGAAGTGTGCTCAGTTTTGTCTGATCAGTTAGATATTGATTTGCGCGCGCAATGTTCGTCTGCTGACTATTCATTAGAAATAGCCCTCGTGCTTTTTCTTTTCCATTGATGCCAAAGAATCCGTATCGATGGCACGACCAAGGCGTTCGCTCGTTTTGGCGTTAGCAAGTTCTATTACAATGGAAGCTAAATCGTCAGCGTCTGATTCCATTGCGCCAGCCAAGGGATAGCAACCAAGCGACCGAAACCGCACTTTCTTGATATGAATCGTCTCATTTTTCTGAAGTTCTAATCGATCATCATCAACCATGATGAGCATGCCATCGCGTTCGATGACGGGGCGCTCTGCCGCGAAGTAAAGCGGCACAATCGGTATCTGTTCGCGATAGATATATTGCCAAATATCTAATTCAGTCCAGTTCGAAATGGGAAAGACGCGGATGCTCTCGCCTGCGTGTTTGCGCAAATTATACTGGTGCCATAGCTCGGGGCGTTGATTTTTGGGATCCCAGCGATGTGCGGCTGTGCGGAATGAGCAAATGCGCTCTTTAGCGCGTGACGCCTCTTCATCACGTCGTGCGCCGCCGAAAGCCATATCGAAATTATAATGCTCAAGGGCTTGCTTTAGCGCCATGGTTTTCATGATGTCTGTGTGGATCGCCGAGCCATGATCAAATGGATTGATGTTCTTCTCGATGCCCTCGGGGTTTGTATGGATCAGCAAATCCATACCACTATCGCGCGCCATATAATCGCGAAAATCGTACATCGCCTGAAATTTCCAGCGCGTGTCTATGTGAAGAAGGGGAAAAGGCGGTGGGCTTGGGTAAAATGCCTTGCGCGCCAAATGCAAAATAACCTGAGAATCTTTGCCCACCGAATATAGCATGACAGGGTTGTCCGCTTCGGCAATCACCTCGCGCATAATATAAATGGCTTCTGCCTCAAGACGATCAAGATGGGTTATGTCAGCAGACGGTTTATGACGTAACGTCGCATCTACATAAGCATATATGTCATCATGCCCATGTGTGTAAACTTCCAAGGCCAGGCGCAATTCATGAGCGTTGCCAAGGTTGATTTGATGGCATCGCCACGCCCGGCAAAGGGCCCGGCAAATAGCAACCAACGCGCCAGATGGCACAATAATGGTGTTTTTGTCTTCTCCCAAAGCCAAGCGTTTCAGGGCTGGTTCTAATGTTTGATATGTAGGGTTGGATCCCTCAAGAAAAATCCAGCGCCGCCCGTTACGGCCATCATTGGCAAAAAGAATCGCCGTTCCCGATGCGAGGGTGTGCATAGCTACAAATAAAACAGAGTGCCGTTTTCTGCGTGCTGTTCTGATAATATGTTCGGTGACGTTCACTTTAGCACCGCGCTGGTGCTCATCAATCAGTGCGGTTTCATCAAGCAAGGGGAAGCTCAAGCCTTGTTCGGTAAGCCAACGCTCTGTCTTTTTGATGTTAGCTGGCGTATCAGACCCATAAAGTTCGCGCGCGATTGTGCGCGTTGTCCAAATCTGGGTTTTGTCGCGCGCTATAATATCAAAGTTCATTTTGTCGCAATTTGTATTTATTTAAAATATTATAGTTAATTTATACTATTTTCAAATATGCACAAGAGTATTGACGAAAATTTGCATATTACGACAAGTTTGATAGTTTGGTTTGGGTCAATGGCGGCATATTGTGGTGGAAATGGCACGCTTGGGAAGTTAGGTTAATCTATTGTTATCATGTGCATTTTGGAATGTAACTGTGGGGATTATTTTGCTTAATGCTTATTATGTAATTATGCAAACACAGTCGATACAAGGCCGACAACAACAAGATAGCGGGTGCATTTGGATATGGTGACCAAGATAATGAAAGACCATAATGGCTCGCGCAATATTCCTGCCACAACCGTTATCGGGTCACCTATAAATGGTACCCAGCTCAACAGCAAAGAGTAACGTCCAAATTTCTTGTAATATAACTCTCCTTTGAGGAGTTTTTTTTCGCTAACAGGAAACCAGCTTTTCTGTCTAACATTTGCCGTTAGCTTGCCAAGCCACCAATTTACAATTGCGCCCAGCACATTCCCAGCAGTGGCTATTGCAACCAGTTTTAAAACAAGATCAGGAGCAATAGAAACTTGATATGCAAGTAATGCTTCAGACTGTGCCGGAAGAATTGTTGCTGCCAAAAATGCGCTAATGAAGAGAGAAATATACAACTTTACACACCGAAGATAACGATAGGCTTGCCTTTGAGGTGACGATAAAGCAGAAAAGTATTCTATCCAATTATATTGCTCAATCACGTTTATGTTTTATCAAAGCCATAGCCGCTAGATAGGTTTGGCTCAGGCCAGATGGCGCATAGGCCAGAAACAAATCATAGCGCTTCACGGCCATACCGCGTTATGCGCATGGAAAATTCACACACGTGGTGTCCAGCGCCCAGAATTGGCGCACCAAGCAACAGAACCAATGCGAAGGTTCGCATGATGATGTTCGAAGGATGATATTCGCAAACATTTTTAAGTGACGCTGTGGATCACAAAGCGCTGATAAATGTTATTATTTTTTGAGAAATGGCGCGCTCGGGAAGAAGTTCGATGCCTACCCGAAGCGCCAATTCATGACTGAATCTATTTATATCAATAGCTTATCATATTGTCACATATGGTCAACTATCAAAACCTTACCTGCAACCTTACCTGAACCAAGCTCCGAGGTTCGAGGGCCAAGCTCCGAGGTTCGAGGGCCAAGTTCCAAACACATAGGTCCGTGACCCTCGGACCTTGAGCCAAGGACCGTGGACCGTGGACCACGGACCGGGGTTACTTAGGGCGTTTCTTAATCAGCTTTGGACTTTACTGAAAGGGTGGGGCCTAGATTGGCCGGGCTTGCGCCTCGGACCGCGGACCTTTGATGGGTTGGTAGAGGCGGTGGCAGAGAGTTTTGTTTGTAAACCCGCGACAGACGAGTGCTGCATGGTTGTATATGGTTGCATAACGTCCCAGACAATCCCATATAATCCTATATAATTGCATAAATACAATAACTTATGAATTTTTATAGTTTGACAGAAGAATCCACTTCACGTAATCTGTTCATAGTTGAGCATGAGCATCCAACTTTTAGGCATCAGTCAAGCCGTATTCAAAAAGCTGCACAGTGGATCACGTAGGCCGCCACTGCTCCCAAAGGCTGCGCTGCAAAATTCAAAAATTTTAGAGCGCATAGGAGTATATTATGCAGCAATTAAACGTAATTCCGCGCAGTCGTCTGTGCGATGAACTTGGCGTTAGCCACAGCACGATAAAAAGATGGATTAAGACAAGACGCTTTCCCAAGCCACTGAAAGCATCCGGCCAAGAACCTCTTTTTTATGCAAGCCAAGTCCGAGACTGGTTTGCCAATATGGAGGCGCAAAATGACTGAGATGTCTAATGCTCTCCGTTTCATGAAGCTATTCAAAGGGTATAGCCAAGCTTATGGAACATATAACCCGTCAGGTCTTGGTAGAGAGGGAAAACAAAAACCTGTATATCGTACCAAAAAATCACCATCGACTGCGCAGAACTTCGATGAGCATGTAACTGGCAAGCAACCTATCGGTATTTATCCACTAGATGACAACGAACGAGTATCATTCGCTGCTATAGATATCGATAGATATCCGATAGACCACGCAGATATTTCTAATAAGCTACAAAACCTC
>NZ_CBFHNB010000082.1:0-6727 GCF_965657105.1 Puniceispirillum sp. (SeqCode) | reverse complement strand
ATATATTTAATCTATAATACTGTATTTATATGATAATATATTGTTATTGATACTTCATGAAACATGGTAAAACATATTTACCACCTCACTCATAACCTGAAGGTCGTAGGTTCAAATCCTACCCCCGCAACCAACATTATAATTTTATTTCAGATATGTAGCTGGCTTGTAATCAAGGCGGCTTTTTGTCTTCCAAATTATTGCAGCGTTCAATATCGCTTTTTTTAAGAGGAAATTTTTGGTTCGTGTAATTCTCGATACTTGCTCTGCGTTGTATTAATTTATCAATGCGTTATCTGAACACAGTATCATGGACCGTGGATCTCGGATCGGGGTTACTCACTAGTTCTATCTGATAATGCATCTAAAATTGGGCAGTCAGGACGATCATCACCTTGGCAAGCAGAAGCCAAGGTTATGAGTTGTTGTCTCAACATATTTAACTCTGCCAATTTAATATCAATTTCTGCAATCTTTTCTAGTGTCAAAGCTTTAACTTCTTTACTTGAACGTTCTGTGTTTTCATAAAGAGCAAGCAACTCTCTGCAGTCATCTAGGCTGAAATCAAATTTTCGAGCCTTAGCTACAAACTGAAGTTTGGCCAAATCAGGTTCCGAAAAATCCCTGTAGCCTGTGTTAGCATCAACGTCGGGTTTAATGATGCCTATATCGCTATAATATCTGACGGCTTTTACTGTTAGCCCAGATAAGCTCGCCACTTTGCCTATATTCATTTTTATCTTGCCTCTCCTGCTAGGGGAGAGATTATTGTATTCGCATAAGGAGGTCAAATATGACAGGTATAGCAGTAAACTTAACTATCAATTGGCGTTGCAAACACACATGGAAAACAGCGTCTTATAATACTTCATGGTGCTTAATTGGGTGCGCTATAGGTGATTTAGGGACGATTGCTTACTTCCAATTTACGGGTATCGCTTGGCCTGTCTGGGCAATCATGAGCTTGGCAATTTTTAATGGCTTGATGACGTCAATCATTCTGGAAACCATCATCCTATCTAGGCAGATGACACTCAAGCTAGCCTTTAAAACCGCCATCGGTATGTCATTGATTTCCATGATTGCTATGGAAGTTGCCATGAATGTCACCGACGTTATGCTGACAGGCGGTGCTGTTCTCACCTGGTGGGTAATACCCATTATGCTCGCTGCGGGTTTCGTGACTCCTCTGCCCTATAACTACTGGCGTCTGAAGGCGCTTGGTAAAGCTTGTCATTGAGGTAAAGAATGTCCGGTAAAAATAAAGTAACGTTGGTGCCTTTGTGTTTATCTGCTCTGGGCATCTTGTTAGTTGGGGCAGTAATATACTATCTCTCATCGCCTACTAATAAAGCTGAAGCAAGTATCGCTCTGAAACATAAAGACGCCGCAGTCGTGGATTTAGGGCAAGTTGTATATGCTGAAAACTGTGCGTCATGTCATGGTGTTGCATTAGAGGGGCAAGCCGATTGGCGGCAGAGAGATGCAGATGGTTATTTGCCTGCACCACCGCATGACGAGACAGGACACACATGGCATCACCCTGACTCATACCTCTTTTTAATGACCAAATATGGCATTGAAGAGATGATAGGGAAATCATACCCAAACAACATGCCTGCTTATGAAGACAAGTTGACTGATCAAGAAATCTTAGCCGCACTATCTTACATAAAAAGTACTTGGTCTAGCCGCATACAGCGTCAGCATGATCAAATAAACGAACGCGCCAAAGCACAATAGCGAGATTGTTGCGATGTTTAAAAACCTTTTATGGGCTATTCAGCGTCATCTTAGAATTGCAGAGCAATATATAAAGCATGTTGCCTTAGGAGAGTTTCCGAAGAGAGAAGGGCGTTAAGTACTGTAATGGTTATTACCGCTATCCTTTTGGATGGCGGTTTTTTTATAAAACTCCGATACTTAGTTTCCTTGTATAATCTTTAATGAGCATGTTCATCCTTAGACAATTGTCATGTTCGTTTTCTGCATAAAATGGGCAGATACCGACTTAATATATCTATTAAGGGCGTCATAGACAGCGACATTAACAAATCTGAAACATTTCACCTGCTATATAATTAAAAATATAAAAGGTGAATGCCCGATGGGAAAAGACCTGTGTGACGATCCGGTTCAAAACCACGTTACGAAGTTGACATATGTTATGCAGAACGACCCATTGTGGCGGCAATTGCTAATAGGCTCTATTGAGCTGATGACGGGTCAGCGCAAACTAAACAAGCTGTATCAAGACTATCAAAGTCAGAAAATCATTGACGCTAATATATGGGGTGATGCAATTGATCGCCTCAAATTAAATTTGATGTGTAATAAAAATCCGCTGCTTGCTATTCCAAAGCAAGGTCCTTTGATTTTAGTCTCAAATCATCCTTTTGGCGTTCTTGATGGATTGTCACTGTGCTATTTGACATCCCTTGTAAGATCTGATTTTAAATTTCTGGCACATTCAACATTCAAGAAAATCCCAGAGATTGAACCATTTGTACTGCCAGTAGATTTTAATGGCGCATCATCGGCATTGCGCTCGAATATTGAAACAAAGAAATTGGCGATTAAACATGTTAGATCGGGTGGGGCAATTGTTATTTTCCCTGCGGGTCGTGTTTCAACAAGGAAACATCCTCTTACCGAGGCCATAGATGCCGACTGGAAGTTGTTTTGTGGCTCGCTCATAAAGAAAAGTAATGCCAGTGTTCTACCAGTATTTTTTTCGGGGGAAAATAGTTTATTCTTTCATCTTGCAAGCTTTGTGGGTGAAGCCATGCGGGAGTCGTTGCTGACATTTGAGATTGTTCGGCGCATGAATAGTGATGTTCACGCCACATTGGGTGAATTGATAGATTACCGCGACCTCAGCAATATTGCCGATAAAAGCGAGTTGTTGACTTATCTCAGGGATCAGGTTTATGCGTTAAAAGTAACTACTGAAAACTTCTTTCCGCTGGCAAGCAAATAACCCAACAAATAAAAAACCTCAAAGTGTGGCCAGTCAAAAGGCTGGTGGGTTTTATTTGATTTTGCTGAAATATCCCATATTTGTAACTTTTAGCTTTATGTCTGGATAAGGCATGAAAAACCCCTAGCTGTCTCCAGCCAGGGGCATATCTTTGTTATATATAAGGTTGTTTAGGCGTTACGCTGTGCAACCTCAGCCATAAAGCGATGGCGGATCACCGGGGCATCCATCTCAATAACAGGCACCTTGATATTGCCTGACGCGCATTTGGATACGATGATTGTCATCTTGTCACCCGCAAGAGCGGCTTTCATGACAGCAGCTGTCTCTTCGGCCGCACATTCAATGACATTGTCACAACCAGCAGCTTCGGCCATTTTGGTCAATGATGTTTTCTTGCCAGCATAGGTCGGCTGATCACCAGTCGAACCATAGCTGCCATTATCAATGATCAGTAGGATAAAATTGTCTGCTGGATTATTAGCAATCGTTGGCAAGGTGCATAGGTTGGTCAGCACCGAACCATCACCATCAATAGCGATGACCTTGGCTTTTTGTGCCAGCGCCAGACCAAGGCCGATCGAAGATGACAGACCCATGGTGCCAAGCATATAAAAGTTGCTTGGCTGATCGTCCATCATATGCAGTTCCTGTGACGGTAGGCCAATATTACAGATCACCAGTTCATTAGAGATAAGCGGAATAAGTTCTTTTAAAACATCACTGCGGATCATGATTAGTACCCCTGCCAGAAACTGGCATCAGTTAGGATCGCGACAGGCTTGCGTGCCATGAAGCAATATTTCAGAATATCATCGAGCTCATTGGCATCTTCCTGATCATGGAAATGATAGGTCGGAATGCTCATCTGCGCTAACAGCGCCTTCGTATGCACTGCCATTTCGACCTGACAGGCTACTGGCTCGCCAATTTCGCCGCGATAGCTGATCAACATCGGCAACGGAATATTGTAATATTGGATAAGTGTAGCCAGCGTGTTGATGGTGACACCAATCGCCGTATTCTGCATGATGATGGCAGGGCGTTTGCCGCCCATATAGGCACCCGCACACAGGCCCATCCCTTCATCTTCTTTACTTGATGGAATATGGAAAATATCATCTGACTTTTCGATTTCGTCGATCACACCAGCCAGCTGTTTGCAGGGTACGGTGGTCACAAACTCAACCTTGTTGCGGACAAGGTCAGCAACGATTTTCTTATTTATGGACATAATACTAACTCTGTTTTGCACCGTTTAACTGTATACAGCATCGGCAGTTTAATGAGGCTTCTTATAACGCAGACTGAAGATGAAGTGCAACTATAGCCGCTAATTATTTTAATAGATGCTGAATCGCGCCATCATTATAAAACGGCAGAATAGGCCGTGTCACATTTTGCACACATGATGAAGTCATTAACATGTAAACCCATAATCTTGTGTGACCACCATGTTATGGTTACACGACCCCATTCGGTTAAAATAGCAGGATGATGCCCTTCATCCTCGGCAATGGCACCAACGGCATTTGTAAATGCCAATGCCGCTTTAAAATCAGTAAAGCTATAGACTTGTTGCAGCTTCTGGGTGCCATCATCATCACGTAACGTCCAACGCGGATATGAGTCCAGAAAGGTTTTGATTTCGACGTCCGTAGCCTTTGGCGCATCAATGCGGCAGGCTTCACATGTTTTCTGACTTAACTCTGACATGATACTTTCCCTCTCTAGCTCGCAGTATTCCGGCCATAATAGCCAACATACCAATCGACAAAATTTTGCACCCCGTCACGCACCTTTGTATCAGGCTGGAAGCCAACCCATTTGCCAAGCTCGGTTGTGTCGGCTGATGTTGCTGGCACATCGCCAGGCTGCATCGGCATGAAGTTCTTTTTGGCTTCGACGCCTAGCGCTGATTCCAGCGCGCCGATATAGTCCATTAAAGGCGTTGGATTGCCATTACCAATATTGAACACGCGATAGGGCGCGGCGGCAGTGGCGGGATCGGGATTGCTGGCGTCATAGTCTGGATTAGGCGTTGCGGTTTTATCCAATACTCGGATCACGCCTTCGACAATATCATCAATATAGGTAAAATCGCGCACCATCTCGCCGTTATTGAAAACGTCGATTTCACGACCTTCCATCATCGCCTTTGTAAACAGAAACAGCGCCATATCCGGTCTACCCCAGGGCCCGTAAACGGTGAAAAAACGCAAACCCGTAGTTGGCAAATCATAAAGATGGCTATAGGTATGCGCCATCAATTCATTGGCTTTCTTGGTTGCGGCATAAAGGCTGACGGGATGATCGATATTGTGATGTTCACTAAACGGCATCGCTTTATTACCGCCATAGACCGATGACGAGCTGGCATAGGCAAGATGCGCCACTTCATTATGCCGGCAGCCTTCAAGAATATTGATAAAACCTTGTAGATTGGCGTCAATATAGGCATGTGGATTGGTCAGCGAATAGCGGACTCCGGCCTGTGCGGCCAGATGAATAACGCGATCAGGTTTTTCCCTAGCGAACAGACTTTGCATTGCATCTTTATCTTCGACGCTAATCTGATGAAAGCTGAAATTCTCAAGCGGTGTCAGGCGGGCAAGACGCGCCTGTTTTAATGACACATCATAATAATCATTCAAATTATCAACACCGATAACGTGGTCACCACGCGCCAACAGCCGCAAACTTGAATGCATTCCGATAAAGCCAGCAGCGCCAGTTACAAGTATTTTCACCACTTTGCCTATGGTTGTGATTGAGATATCCGTCAAATTAACTGGTCTGAAGCAGAATAGCCAGCAATCTTGTTGCAAACATAGGTTGGTCAGTTTTGGGTTTTTGTTTGATTGACGCGCTTTGATAATGCGGCAGGGCTTTCAACGCGCTCTGAATAACGATCTACCAGATAATCAGCTTGTCCGCGTGTCATCAGGGTAAATTTCATCAATTCTTCGACCACATCAACAACGCGGTTATAAAAGGGTGAGGCCAGCATGCGCCCATCATCATCAAATTCGTTATAGACCTTTGGGACAGATGATTGATTGGGTATGGTCAGCATACGCATCCAGCGCCCCAAAACACGCATCTGATTAACCGTATTAAAACTTTGGGAACCGCCATTGACCTGCATCAGTGCCAATGTCTTGCCCTGGGTTGGCCGAATACCGCCAAGCGCAAGAGGAATCCAGTCAATCTGCGCTTTTAGTATTGCGGTCATCGCCCCATGCCGTTCAGGTGACACCCATACCATACCTTCTGCCCAGACCGCCAGATCACGCAATTCCTGAACCTTTGGGTGGTCGGCATCTTCATCATCGGGCAGTGGCAAGCCGCTGGGGTTATAGGTTCTAGCTTCCGCGCCAAAGGCAGCCAATAGCCGCATCACCTCTTCGGCCAGAAGCCGTGAATAGGAACGGTCACGAAGCGAGCCATAGAGCACCAGAATACGGGGAGGGTTGTCACCGCTTTGCGCTTTGAAATCATCTGCCATTACGGCAATATCTTCAGGCATAATTTGTGGCAGATCAATCGTCACGGCATGTCCTTGTTATTAACATTATCTATAATTTTATTTAGCCTAAAGCGGGCGCACGGCATATAATAGGTTCAAGAAAATAATCATCACGACAATTGTGATGAAAACGGCAAAGATAAGGTTTCTGACCTCGCCGCGCTGGTAGGATCGTTTTGGCAGGGGGACTTGATCTTCATCCGCTTTATCATTGGCGC
>NZ_CBFHNB010000081.1:0-6861 GCF_965657105.1 Puniceispirillum sp. (SeqCode) | reverse complement strand
ATTCAATGATGTTCAGTCTAAAGACAGTTTTGGCGCCATTTTTGAACATATGTTTCAAACCTGCGATGATCCGCGTTTTACCGTTACGGATATCGCTTATTCGGATCAGCTAGCATATTTACGATGGGAGATGACCGCCAAATTGAAAAGCTGGCCTAAATCAGCCCTGTTCCTGTCAGGTATGAGCGAGATTCATATTGGCGGAGATGGATTGATAACCGCACATATTGATCATTGGGACAGCGCTAGCCAGCTACTGGCAAAGTTGCCTATGATTAAGATCCTAATGCGTCCAATATTGCGCCTTTTCAAGATACCGGTCTGAAGGTGATTAGCACTTCACCAAGCAAAATACCCCATTTCGAGACTTTTGCGCGATTGACCATAACCGACCCATCCTGCAACGCCATGACATCGTCAAACAGGACCGTGACCTTGCGGCCAAACATTGGCAGATTGAATTTATAACGCCAACTCAAAACATTATCAGTCAAACGACCCGTCGCATGCCCCAGAACATCAGCACATTCACCGCGATAAAGGCCGTCATCACATGCGGTCACGATCCATTGGCGGGTTTCTAACGCACCATCATCATAAACAAAATATTCATCAAGAATAAAGCCATCATCCGTGCGGCGGCCTTCAATAGTGACGCGAAACTGTCGCTGGACAGTGCCAAAACGATCAATGAACATGCCAAAAGCAGCTAACTGCCCATCAAAATAGTCTTCGGGCAAAAATGTAGGTATATCGATACTCACGCCTGATCCTGCATCTTCATTTATATGTTTTAGCCATTAGCGATGCATCAACAACATCTGTTTCACATCAATCATGCCAGCGCGGAAACCACCCTCACAATAGGCCAAATAAAGTTCCCACATACGTTTGAAACGCTCATCGAATTTATCTTCAGCCAGGGTAGGCCAGGCCAGATTGAAGCGTTCGCGCCATTCTGCCAAAGTGCGGGCATAATGCTGGGCATAACCTTTTTCTTCAACCAGCTGCAAACCCGCATCATTCAATGGTTTATCAAGCATAGGTAATGAAGGCAGCATGCCGCCAGGGAAAATATACCGTTGGATGAAATCAGGCTGACTTTTGTAAGCGTGAAAAGATTTATGGTCGATGGTGATGGATTGAATCGCCGCACGCCCCCCTTTTTTCAACAATTTTGAAACCGCATCAAAATAGGTTGGCCAATACGCCTCGCCCACAGCTTCGAACATTTCAATCGAAACAATTTTATCAAATTTACCCGTGAGATCGCGATAATCAACAAGCTGAAGGTCTGCTTTGCCGCCTAGACCTGCCGCATCAATACTTTGCGTGGCAAATTCAAATTGTTCTTTTGAGATCGTGATGCCAGTAACGCGTGCGCCGACCGTTGAGGCGACATATTTGGCGAAACCACCCCAACCACACCCAATCTCCAGAACATGATCGTCGGGTTGAATATCAGCCATTTCGACAAGTTTTTGATATTTATTGATCTGCGCCTTCGTTAGATCATCAGAATCATCTTCAAAAACCGCAGATGAATATGTCATTGTGGGATCAAGCCAATGTGCATAAAAATCATTACCCAAATCATAATGATGTGAAATGTTTTTGGCCGAGCCGCTTTTACTATTTCTGCGCCCAAGGTGAAACGCGCGTAGAGCCCATTTCCTGATAAAATTTGGTTTTAGTTGAACATCCATATCTTCATCATGGTGAACTGCGAGTTCAATCAAAGCGGGCAATGCGCTACTGCTAGCATCCCCATCCATGATTGCTTCGCAAAACCCCATCTTCCCATCGCGCATAATACGCGATAAAGCAGCGCGTGTGTGCAGCCGAAGATCAGCATCAGGGCCAGCCTTTGCAGATTTGAAACTATGTATTTGACCATCCGGTAGCGTCAATGTCAGACTTCCACATTCAAGACGACTGAGAATGGCAAGAAACAGTTGAACCTGTTTTTTATATATGAATTCGGAAAACATAAATTAGAACTCCTTAACTTTTTCCGATATCTTTGGCTTGTGACCATTTGCCTGGGGGATCAGGTCTTGAGAAGAAAGGCACTTTTTTTAACCATAGCTTAAAGGCTTCGACATGTATCGATAGAAGCGGGCGAAGTGGCCATTGTCCAGTCGAAAACAGCCCACTGAGTATTGTTTTATTAGATAGGTCACACATTTCGCCACGAAAGGTAGCCGTTAGAGCAACTTTTTCACCTTGCATATAACGCATAAGCAGCCGCATTCGGTCTCCAATAACGCGTATTTTGAGCCTATAATATCCACTATTAGCAAAAAAGGGCGAAACATGCAGGCGCTTTTCAGCCACCATTACTGTGTGGCTACTAGTGACCTTGCCGATATAGGAATGTATATCACCAAAAGTGTTACGTACTTCATAAATATGGACACGCTCGGCACCTGATTTATCGCACAAGACATAAACTGAAACCGGATTGAATACGAAGCCGAATATGCGGGGAAATGTCAGCAAATGAACTGATTTCATGTCTTCGCCAGGGCAAAGTTCGGTGGCTCTGGCGCGTGCATAATCTGACAGCTTCACCAATACTTCCCTAGACTTGAAATTAACACCATGATCCCGCTGGTGAAATGATAATAGATTAAATTTATCAACACTAAACAACGCTGACATGCGGTTAACTCTGTCGAGTTGATCAAGATCCAGCCACAAAGATAACCCTTTACGGCTCAAGAAATGAGATGGTTTGCCGTGCCGCGTATGGTCAATTTGCGAAATGACAAGTCGGCAATCGGACATCAAGCACCAACCTGAGACGCCATGTCGTTGGGGACTGCAAACGGGGAAACTTCGCTATGCCATGGTATTGACGCACCCAGTGTTTTGGCGATGGCCAATGCTGATTTCAATCCGTCTTCGTGAAATCCATATCCAGTCCAGGCACCAGCAAAAAACAGATTATTTATACCCTGAATATCTGCCAGCCTTGGTTGCGCCTTAATCGCGGCATCATCAAACACTGGATGATGATAGATAAATTCTCCGTGAACAAGGTCTGGATCCGGTTCAATATGCGGATTTAGCGTCTCATATAAAGGGTATTTCATATCGATCGATTGCAAACGGTTCATCCAGTAAGTCAAACATAGATTATCCGGGCGTTCTGTCCCAGACCCGCCTTTGGACGCAATATAGTTCCAAGCAGCCCAAGCCGCTTTCCGGCGCGGCATTAAACGGGCATCTGAATGTAGCACAGCTCGATTAGGTTGAAACTGAAAGGCGGATAAAATATCGCGTTCATTGGCAGTAGGATCAGCGATCAAGGCAAGCGACTCATCAGCATGTGCTGCCATAATGACCTTGTCGAACCAAAGATCACCTTGCCCCTTTATCGAAAGCATGACACCGCCATTGGCACGCCGAAGTGATGTTATGTTAACATCACAATGCACCTTATCACCCAACGCCTTGCGTATTCTGGTGACATATTCGCGTGAACCACCCAGCACCGTGCGCCATTGAGGGCGATCTACAAAATTTAGTAGCTTATGGTTTTCCATAAAACGCATAAATGAACGAACAGGAAACGCATTCATCATATGCGACGAACATGACCAGATCGCCGCCCCCATTGGCAGCAAATGATCGGTAACAAAGGCATCCCCATATTTCTGACGTATGATAAAAGCGCCAAGGGTCTCATTTTCTGGACCGTTATAGGCATCGCGTGGTGCAGTGCGATAAAAGCGTACTAGATCAGACAGCATTGACCAATAGCGCGGACGCAACAAATTAGAAGGTTGTGCCAGCAATCCTTTGATTGATCCTTCATATTCAGATTGTCCATCTGCAAGCGAAACAGCAAAGGACATATCCGTATTTTGCGTTGGCACGTCAAGAACAGAAAAAAGATTGATAAGATTAGGGTAATTTAGAGGATTATATACGATAAAACCTGTATCAACCGGCACCTTTACACCATTAAAGTCAGCGTCAACAGTATGACTGTGACCACCTAGACGCGATGCCTTTTCAAAGACGTGAACATCAGCGTGATCCTTTAGAAGATATGCTGAGCCTAACCCAGAAATACCCGACCCAATAACGGCAATCCGCATTCAAAAAACCCCATTTCAATTCTGATATAGTGGATAAAATATGACCTTATCAGGTGGTTATTTAACTGATTATTAACATAGTTACACAAACATGATATCAAATTCTATCAATGTGACAGCGTTATAGTTGCGATATTTTATCACGGTGCGCATTAATAACATTGGTTTTGAAAGGGCTTTTGCAAATCAATGATCAGATCTATCGGTATTTCCCGTCAAAATTGTGAAGTTCAATCGATTGATATATGGCGAGACGGGCTTTCGGCAACGATTCTGACATGGGGTGCGGTGGTTCAGGATTTACGCCTATTGGGGCATGACGCACCATTGGTTTTGGGGTTTCGCAAGTTCAAACATTACCCCCGTTATTCGCCATATTATGGTGCCATAGTTGGACGCGTTGCCAATCGTATTGCTAACGGGCATGGAAACATTGATGGTCTGAGCTTTTACAGCGACACTAATTTTCTGGGCAAGCATAGTCTGCATGGCGGTAAAGATGGATTTGGGACGCGCGATTGGGACATTCGCGATCATGGACATGATTTTGTGGAACTGGCCTTGCACGATCCCGACGGCATGATGGGCTTTCCAGGCGCGCTTGACGTCACCTGCCGTTACGAAATTCAGCCTGGCAATGAGCTGGTCGTTACGCTTGATGCAAAGTCCGACGCGCCCACCTTTTGCAATCTGGCACATCATAGTTATTTCTGTCTTGATAATTCAGGAGACATTCGCGGGCATGAATTACAAATTCATGCTGACGCCTATTTACCTTGTGATGCGGAATTTATTCCGACAGGTGAAATACGCGATGTCACCGACACCATTTATGATTTCCGCACAGCACGACAGATTGGCGCCAGCGATCCATGTAGTTATGACGTCAATTACTGCCTTGGCACAAGCAAGGCACCCATCCGACCCGTAGCGACTGTAAAAAGCCCACATTCAGGAATTATGATGCAGGTGGCTAGCACTGAGCCTGGACTTCAGCTATATACTGGACATAAGCTTGGCCCGCCAGTTCCCGGATTGGATGGTCGACTGAATGGCCCCTATTCGGGGCTTTGTCTTGAACCGCAATTATGGCCCGACGCGCCAAACCACCCCCATTTTCCGTCAATTTCACTTTATCCTGATACTCATTATCATCAAAAAAGTAGTTTCCGTTTCGCGATTACTTAAGAGAGGAATAAAAATGCGCTATAAAAAGCTTGGATCGTCTGATTTGAATGTCAGCATGATTTGCCTTGGATCAATGACGTGGGGCACTCAAAATACGGTTGCCGAAGGCGCAGAGCAAATTGACATGGCACTCGACCATGGGGTGAATGTTATTGATACGGCTGAAATGTACCCAACGACGCCGCTATCCAAGGAAACGCAAGGCGACACAGAGCGCGTTATCGGCGCATGGGTAAAAGCAAGCGGCAGACGCCAGGATGTGATGCTAGCTACTAAAGTTGCTGGAGCTGGTTATGCCAATGTTCGTGATGGTGCCCCCATCTCACCCCAAACAATAAAGCTTGCCGTTGAGGCGTCGCTAACATCAATGGCAACTGACTATATTGATTTATACCAGCTTCATTGGCCAAATCGTGGTTCATATATGTTCCGCCAGAATTGGACATATGACCCCACGCATCAAAACAAAGAAGAAACGCTTGCGCATATGTATGAGGTTTTGCTGACCTTACAGGAACTAAAAAACGAGGGTAAAATCCGTGCATTCGGATTGTCGAACGAAAGTGCATGGGGCACCAGCCAATGGATACGGATGTCCGAACAGCACGACCTGCCTCGCATGGTAGCCATCCAAAACGAATATAGTCTGCTTTGCCGGATGTTTGATACAGACTTGTCTGAAACGGTTCATAATGAAGATATTGGCTTGCTGGCATTTTCACCTCTGGCTGCGGGTCTTCTCTCAGGCAAATATGCACCCGATGTAACGCCAGCTGGTTCCCGCCGGTCACTTAATGAAAGTCTGGGGGGACGTATAAATGAACATTTATGGCCAGCGCTTGATGCCTACCGCGACATAGCTAACCGCCACGGGCTTGATCTTTGCCAGATGGCGATTGCCTGGACTTTGACACGACCTTTTATGGCTTCATCAATTATTGGTGCCACCAGCATGGACCAGTTAGAAACCATTCTGGGTGCCGCCGACCTAGTGCTATCTGACGAAGTCATGGCTGAAATTCAGGCCACTTTCCGCAAACATCCAATGCCCTATTAAGCCAATAGCTTGTCACGATTGCAAAACCATGCCCTTTAGCCTCGATAACCGACTTGAAGCCGATAGCCTGTTTGTCACAAGTTATGATGACATTCAGATAAGGGTCATGAATGATGCACGTTATGTCTGGGTTTTATTAGTGCCGGAAATTGCCAATGTGACGGAATTACATGATCTGCCAGCACAGAAACAACAACTTTTGATGCAACTAGCCGCATCGATAGGCGCCGGCATTAAAACCACGCCAATGCCGCATGTGCCAGCGATCGCCAAAATCAATACGGCACTTATCGGCAATATAGTCAACCAGCTTCATCTACATATTGTTGGACGGCACCCGGATGACGCGGCATGGCCAGCGCCTGTATGGGGCATGGGTAGCGCTATTAAACTTGACGAAGATACCATCAATCAACGGCGGCAGCTTGTTCATAAAATCATGGATATGTTTCAGGAAAATTGATGAATTATATATATAAAATATGTCCTGTTGATATCTGGGCTAAG